>CASFJH010000060.1 GCA_949294845.1 uncultured Bacillota bacterium
CGGCAACAAGCGGCCATACGCCGGACGCAGCGGTTCCGACGGCCATGAAAACGCCGTAAGCCGCGCCCAGCGCCGCGGCGGACGATATAACGGGAGCGACCGCCGTGCGGTAAAACGGGGCGCGTAACGGCGCGCGCCTGACCAGCGCCGCAATGTCCAGCGCCGCAGTCACTCCGTAGCAAAGCGCGGAAGCCGCCACCGCGCCGTATATGCCGATAAGGCCGAGCAGCAGCACGGTGGAAAGCACCTTGACGGCCGCGCCTATGACCAGATTGACAGCAGGCACGCGCGGCCTGTCGCAGCCCTGCAGAACGGCGGTGGCGACCTGTATGAACGCCATATAGATAACCGTCACGCATCCCAGCCTCAAAAGCGAAGCGCCTACGCCTATAAGGGCGGGATCCACCGACCTCGAGTACAGCAGCGAGAGTATATCGCGCGCAAAAACCGCCAGCGCGCCTGCCACCGGAAAAGCTATAAGAAGCGAATATCTCAGCGCCGCCGAGACCGTGCGTGAAACCTCCGCTCCGGTGGCGGTTGCGGCGCTTATCTTGGGCAGCAGCGCCACCGATACTGCGGCAGTTACCACCACCGGCATATTTATCAGAGAATTTACCGGCCCGTTAAGCACGCCGTAAAGAGAAGTGGCGTATGCGGTGCCTGCCGTGCGCGCGAGAATGTTTATGACCAGAATACTGTCAATTACCTGAGTAAGCGGCATTACCAGCGAGCCGAGCGTTACCGGCAGAGCGACTCTGCAGACGTTTTTAAAAAGATTCGAACGCTTTATGCGCCTGACCGGCAAAGCCGGCGCCAGCTCGGCGGAAGTCTCCGCGTCGATCCGCTCGGGCGCGGCGATGTTTATGACCGTGCGCGCTTTCGCCGCGCGACGTGTGAAAAAATACTGCACGAGCAGGCCGAGGAGCGCGGCTAGCTCGCTTACCGTAACTCCCGTCAGCGCGCCCAGAACGGCGTACTGCACGCCGTAAGGTAGCAGCGCTTTGCACAGCGCCAGTCCTGCGAAAAGCTTGACCGTCTGCTCCGTAAGCTGGGAAAGCGCCGACGGAAGCATATTCTGCGAACCCTGATAGTAGCCGCGGAAGCAGGATATTATTCCCACCAGAACGATGCTGGGCGCGATACCCAGATACGACACCGCGGCGAGACGGTTGCCTTGCACGAAAGCGATCTTTCCGCGGAAAAGCACCAGCGCCGACGCCGCAGTTACCGTAACTGCGATCACCGCCGCAAGCGTCACCTTGAGCGTGCGGACCGAGCTGCGCTCGTCGCCCGTCGCGTTATATGCGGCGGTCACCTTGGCTATCGCGGCGGTCAGGCCTCCGCTCGTCGCCGTCAGCAAAACAGTGTACAGCGGAAACACCATCTGATACAGTCCTATTCCTTCCGCGCCCATTACGTTGGTAAGCGGAATACGATACAAAGCGCCGATCAGTTTGGCCGTCATGCTCAGAAACGCAAACATTCCCGCCCCCGAAATAAATTTTTTCAACCC
Organism: uncultured Bacillota bacterium; assembly: GCA_949294845.1. Taxonomy (GTDB): domain Bacteria; phylum Bacillota; class Clostridia; order Christensenellales; family Pumilibacteraceae; genus HGM11386. The sequence goes on from CASFJH010000060.1 coordinate 1,514, forward strand.
GTCTTTCACGGAGTTAGTATGCGCATACCTCGCCGAAATTACCTGCAGGAGAACCTTGCGCCGGCTTTTCAGGCATATTGCTTCCGTCATACGAATAGATATAAATGTATAAGTTATTGGGGAGGTAAAAGCCTTGTACCGTGTAAGCGAGCTTCTCAGCAAACCGCTCATTACGCTTTCCGACGCCAAATTCGCCGGAACGGTATGCAATATATTCTTCGATAAAAATTTCCGGCGCGGACGGTATGTCGAACTGTTCTCCGAAGACGAAAACGCGCCCGAACAGCGTTACGTCGCTCTCGACCGCCTCAGACTGGGCGCCGACGCCGCCGTCGTCTCGCACGAGGGACTGATACGCTCCCTTATAGACGACCTCCGGTCGGAAGCCGCTCCCAATCCCATCAACCGCGCGGCGTATAACCTCGACGGAAAGAATCTCGGGCGCGTTACGGACGTCATTCTCGACGGCGTTGCCGTCAGACAGTTTGAAATCGAAGGAAAAGCCTACGAGTCGGACACTATGGTATCGTACTCGGATAAAATTCTCATCTTCAACGACACGGGCAAGCCGTTCCGTCCGGTCAGACCGCGCAAGCCGCGTATTCCGGAAGGCGCCGAGCAGATAACGGTTACCGCGACCGCAACTACCGTGGAGCTTCCCGAAAAGCTTACGGTTACCGCGGCGCCCCGCACCGGCGAACGCTCGGACTACAAATTTCTGCTGGGAAAAAAGACCGTCAAGCATATACTTTCGCACGAAGGCAACGTTATAGTGCCGGAAGGCTCCGTCGTAACGGCGGAACTGATCGACAAAGCGCGCGCCGCCGGCAAACTGGTTCAGCTCGCGCTCAATTCGCTCTGACAGCGGATAAACTCACAGCAATTCAATAAGGCGTCCGGAGACAGTCAAACGCACCCCTTAAGCATGAAACTTCAGGGGTGCGTTTCATTATATAATTTTTATAATACGCTTATT
>CASFJH010000061.1 GCA_949294845.1 uncultured Bacillota bacterium
GTCTTAAACTTAAAAGCCAGACCGCAGGCGCCGACTCGGCGGTTACCGTGCTCGAAGGCTGCGGCAGGTATGCCGAGCATATCGTCGAGCGCGTTACCGACAGCGTATTGAGGTTCAGAACCGCGCTCACCAATACGGGCAGCCGGCCGTTTACCATAGAGCGGCTGGATTCTTTCTCGCTTAGCGGAATAGGTCCGTACTCGTGCGACAGGCGCGAGGGAGACGTTACCCTTATACGGGTACGGTCGCGCTGGAGCGAGGAAGGTTTGGTAGAAAGGATAGATCCTTACGACATAAGTTTTCAGTGCTCTTGGTCGTTCGATCACGGCAAGGCTGAAAAGTGGGGAGGCATAGGTTCCATGTCCAACCTCTGCTATCTGCCGCTTTCGGGAGCGGAGTTTCCGCGCGAAGGAGTCGCATACGCGCTGATGACCGAAGCGTGCGGATCGTGGCAGACCGAATTCTACAGGGAAAGCGATCCGATAGGCTGGGGGAGCGGACAGGCGGATTTCTATTTTGGTCACTGGCAGAAAACGCTCGCTCCGGGCGAGCGGTTTGAAACGTGCGCGGCGTATTTCACCTGCTGCAAAGGCACGTTCGACGACTGCTGCCGCAGTCTGGTGCGTATGCAGGAAAAGGAATTCCCAGTAAGATTCGAATGTGAGAAGTCTCTGCCCGTCATTTTCAACGAATACTGCTCCACATGGGGCAGACCGGAACAGGAAAAAGTGCGTTGTCTGGCGGAGGCGGCAAAAAACGCCGGCACGGATTATTTCGTAATAGACGCCGGCTGGACTCGCAACGGCCGCGAAGCGACCGACACAATGGGCGACTGGATACCGTCGGACGCGCTGTACCCGGACGGACTCAAAGCGACAGTGGACTATATCCGCGCGCTCGGTATGCGCCCGGGAATCTGGTTCGAATGGGAGGGCCTCGGCTCCGACAGCGAAGCGTGCAAAAATCATCCCGACTGGCTCCTTGCGCGCCAAGGCCTGCCGATAAGCTGCGGAACGCGCAGGTTCGCCGACTTCCGCAAGCCGGAAGTGCGGGCGTTTTTCACCCAAAAGGTCACGGACAGGATTTCGCAGCTTGGGATAGGTTATCTCAAAACGGATTATAACGAAAACATAGGTATAGGCTGCGACGGAGCCGAAAGCTTGGGCGAGGGACTGCGCAGTCATATGCTGGCGGTAAAGGAATGTTACGGCGCGCTCCGCAATATGCCCGATCTGGTGCTGGAAATATGTTCGGCCGGCGGTATGCGCATCGAGCCGGGATTTATGAGGATTGCCGACCAGTTTTCATGCTCGGATACCCACGAGTGCGACGAAGGCGGAATAGTCGCCGCCAATATGCAGCGTTTTCTTCATCCTGCAAAGAGCCAGATATGGGCGGTGGCGCGCGCCGACGATTCGCCCGAGCGCCTTGCGCACACCCTGTCTAAAACTTTTCTGGGGCGTATGTGCTTAAGCGGCGATATAGATTCGCTGAACGCCCGGTTGTCGGAACTTGTAAAAAGCGCGGTGGACTTCTACCGACTGGCGGCGCCGGTGATAGCCCGGGGCGATTCGTACTGGTTTAAGGAAGGACTGCGCGATTTCAGACATATGGACGGAGCGTTCGCCGTGGTAAGACGCGGAGACAACGGTCAAACGCTGGTCGTTATAAACGCCTATAACCGCAAAGAGTATTCGGTGTCGCACCCCGCGCTTTCGGGAAGCATAGAGGCGACCTTCGGCTGCGGCCGCGAACGGTTTGAGCTGAAAGGCGATACGCTTAAAGCGGGCAATCTCGCGCCCGTGCGCGCAGGCGTCGCCGTTCTGATACGCAGAGACCGCGGCAGATAAACAACCGTCCGATAAGCGCGGCATTTAAAAACGCGATCTGACAGGGCGTTCCGCGAGGGCAAACGCCTTAGCTCCCGAGCGTCCGCGGTTTTACGCGCGGAATATCTTGCGCATAACGCATTAATAGACAGGCCGCCTTGTAAGCGCCTTCGATCTGAAATGTTGGCCGTCGGTTTTAAAAATCGGAATGGCGATCAATGGCAAATTCTGCGCTGTAAATTGCTGAAAAGTATACAACATTTGCAGTTTTATACCAAATTTATTTATTTAAAATATTGAAATACATAATCGGCTATGCTATAATAAACTAAAAAATAAACATATACAAGCGAATAAAGGACAGGGAGAATCGAGTTGGAGTACTGCAGTTCAAATCCTATTATCACTGCGGCTGACGCACAGCGGCTGTCCGCCGGTAAGCTGAAAGTTATCGGCGCGTTCAACCCCGGGGCGGCGCAATTCAACGGGAAAACAGTTCTTCTCGTGCGCGTTGCCGAGCAGTTTGAGCCGGAGACCGGCTGCATGGAGATCCCGATAGCCAAGGACGGCGGCGTGACGCGTCTGAAAATCGCGAAGGACGGCCGTTACGACTTCGGCGATCCGAGAGTGATAGCGGGCAGAAAAGGGGAAAAGTACCTTACGTCGCTGTCCAAGCTGCTCGTGGCGCAGTCGGACGACGGAGTCAATTTCTCTTTTACCGGAAACGGGATTATTCCGCAGGGCGGATACGAGGCGTTTGGCGCGGAGGATCCGCGCATAACCTTTATAGACGGAGCGTATTACATAACTTATACCGCCGTATCGGCTATGGGCGTATGCGTCGCCCTCGCACGCACTTCGGACTTCGTCTCGTTTGAACGTCTGGGCATAATTCTGCCGCCGGATAATAAGGACGCGGTGCTGTTTCCCGAAAAGATCGGCGGAAAGTATTATATGCTTCACAGGCCGTCGGCTTCGGAGTTTGCCCGTCCGGAGATGTGGATCGCAGAATCGGAAGATCTTATACGGTGGGGAAACCACCGCAGGTTGTGCGGAGTGCGCGACGGCTGGGACTGCGCCCGTATAGGCGCGGGGCCGGCGCCGGTAAAGACAAAGGACGGCTGGCTGACCGTCTATCACGGCGCGGACGAGGACAACCGTTACTGTATGGGCGCGCTGCTGCTCGATCCGCAGAAGCCGTGGATAGTCAGAAAGCGGTCGGAAAAGCCTTTTATGGAGCCGGTAAACGGCTACGAAACCGACGGATTTTTCGGCGGAGCGGTGTTTTCGTGCGGAATGATCGCGTCGGGGGATAAATTAAGGATATACTACGGAGCGGCCGACGATAAAATATGTCTCGCTTACGCAGACACAGACGAAATTACGGCCGGAATGAGCGATGTTGCCGGAGGAACCGATAATTGACTGATCTGATGAAAAAAATCAAGAGGAGCGATTTCGTCAAGAACCGCGGCAGATATCTTTTGCTGCTGCCTTCGCTTGTTTTCATGATAGTGTTCGCCTACACTCCGATGGTGGGTATAGTCATAGCGTTTCAGAATTATGATCCGGTAGCAGGATTTTTCGGCAGTCCTATGATCGGGCTGGAAAATTTCCGGTTCTTTTTCGAGAGCGGCGAGTGGGTGCAGGTGACGCTCAATACGCTGTACCTGAACGCGCTCTTTATAATTACCGGTACGTTCATGTCCATACTCATAGCGGTGGTGATGAGCGAGCTTAAGAACAGACTGTTCACCAAATCGATGCAGACGCTTATGACGCTGCCCAACTTCGTTTCGTGGGCGACGGTCGCGCTTTTTTCGGTCGCGTTTTTCGAGTCGGAAGGCATAGTGAACAAGGTGATAGCCGCTTTCGGCGGAACAGCGGTGGATTTTTATTCCGATCCGGACGTATGGGTGGGGATTTTCGTCATAATAAGGGCGTGGAAGAGCTCGGGCTGGAACGCCATAATCTATATGGCGGCTATACTGGGCATCGACCGCGAGCTTTACGAGGCCGCCAGAATAGACGGCGCGAGCAAGCTTCGCTGCATCTTCAGCATAACCCTGCCGCTCATAAAAAACACCGTCGTGCTTATGACGATAATGGCCGTCGGCGGAATTTTCCGCGGCGACTTCGGAATGATATATCCGTTTATAAAAGACAATTCCATGCTGTACCCGACTACCGATGTTATAGACACATACGTTTACCGCGCGCTGCGCAGTTTTACCAATTACGGGCGCACGGCCGCAGTCGGGCTTTATCAGTCGGTAATGGGATTCGCGCTTGTTATTCTGTCGAATAAACTGGCAAAGCGTTACGCGCCCGAATCGGCGATTTTCTGAGGTGTCAAATGAGCAGAACTGCCGTAAAATCCAATAAAATGCATAAGAGCGTCGGCGACCGGGCGGTTACCGCCGTATTTTACGCGTTTGCCGCGCTTTTCGGTCTGGCGTGCCTCTATCCGTTTTTGCAGGTCATCATTTCCAGCTTCGCCGACGAAGTGACGCTTGTGCGCGAAGGCTACAAACTGATACCGTCCAAGTTTTCGCTCGACGCGTGGAGAACGCTTTTCGGTTCGGACGAGCTGGGCTACGCGTACGCGCTTACGATAGGCATTACGGTAGTGGGTACGTTCTGCTGTATGCTTGTCACCGCTATGGCGGCTTACGCGCTCAGCGGAAAAAGGCTCAAGTACCGCAACTTTTTCAATTTTATATATTATCTCACAATGCTCTTTTCGGGCGGACTTATTCCGTATTACATACTGCTCACCAACTACCTGCATCTGAGGGATAACCTGTTGGTCTACATAATCCCCATGTCGTTCAACGTATGGAATATGTTCCTGCTCCGTAACTTCTTCAACGACATTCCCGAATCGATTCTCGAAAGCGCGCGACTGGACGGCGCCGGCGAAATAACGACCGCGTTCAAGATAGTTTTGCCGCTTTCGCTGCCGGCGCTCGCCACGGTCAGCCTGTTCACGGCGCTTTCGTTCTGGAACGAATGGATGACGAGCCAGCTTTACATAACCAACGAGAAATACTTCACGCTTCAATACATAATAGTGCGCATGATAAACAATATCGACGCCGCCAGCAACATGGGGCAGAGCGGACTGCCCGCCGGAGTGGTGAGCGTTCCGTCCAATACGCTGCGTCTTGCCACGGCGATAGCGACGGTAGGCCCGATAATACTGCTTTATCCGTTTTTACAGAAATATTTCGTCGCCGGACTGAGAGTAGGCGGCGTCAAAGGTTGATACAGGAGGGAGGATATGAAAAGATTTAAACTCTTATCTGTAATGCTTGCGGCGGTAATAGCTGCCGGCTGCGCCGGACTGACCGGCTGCAAAGACAAGAACAGCGGCTCCGACGCGATTAGATTTTATCTGTGGAGTGACACGGGCTCGACTCCGGCAGGATTCGACGAAGTGGTCGAAACCTTCAACGAGGGAGCCGGAAAGGAGCTGGGACTGCAGGTTCAGTTCAGCTTTGACACCCAGTCCGATTACAAGCAGAAGCTCAATCTCAGCATAGCGTCCAACCAGAACGATTACGACGTGGTGTTCGACGCGGCGTGGATATACCTTTCGGAGTTTGCCAAAAAGGACTACTATTACAACCTCGAAAGCTACTTCAATAACGACGAATACCCCGGGCTTAAAAAGGCGTTTTCGGCGGAATTTCTCGAGAACAACAAATTCAGCGGCGGCGTGTACGGTATTCCGCTTACCGAAACCTTCAGCGATATTTCGATAGGCTACATAAGAAAGGATCTGCGCGAGAGATGCGCTGCCGACACCGACTGGACCAAGCCGTCCGCCATTGCTTCTTACAACGTGACCGCGGCGGATCTCGACGACGGGATCGATAATTTCGAGGAGCTGGAGTATTTTCTCTACTGGGTTAAGGAAAATACCACCGGAATCGTTCCGGCGCTGTGCAACAGCGACGCGACATGGGGCGCGTGGGATCTTATCAACACGCGCGTACTGCCTTCGATTTCAGCCAAACAGTACGCCGACGCCGGCATAAAAACCGGTATCCTTATAAGGCAGGGAATGGAGGCGAGCGCTTACATACGCAACGGCGAAGTAATGGCGGTCGATATCGCCGATTACCTCGATCCGGCAGCTTCCGGCGGACTTAACGAATTCCCGTCCGGCTTCAACGTGTCGGACAGCAAGTGGCAGGAGGATTACACGATCGCGCGCCGCTGGGCGGAGGACGGCATAATAAGCAAAGACGTTATGAGCACCACCGATTCGCAGGCGAAATTCCTTGCCGGTATGGGCGCGGTGGTCGTGCAGACGATAAACAACTTCGGTCAGGTGGAGAGACAGCTCGCCGAGCAGACGCCCGGCGCTACGCTCGAAGCGTACATCAACGACTACGCCATACGCGAAAAGATGGAGGGCTACGCGCGCACCGACTTCAAGGCGTGGAACTATCTGTGCATACCCAAATCGGTTCCGCAGGAAAAGGTCGACAAAGCCATGAAGTTCATGAACTGGCTGTTTGAAAGTCAGGATAACCACGATCTCTTCCAGTACGGGATACGCGGCAAGCACTGGGACGTGGCAAAGGACGAGTCGGGCAACGAGATAGAGGGAACGGTCAACACCGTGGGAATGGAAGCCTACGGATTTCCGGCTTACGAGCTGACGTGGAATTCCACTTATATCCGCGTGCAGAACGCCAGCGATCCCAAGATTATGGAATACAGCGAATATATGTACGATATTGACAGATACGTCGAAATACCGTATTCGGAGTTTACCTTCGACTCGCAGAGGACTGACGAGCTGTCTAGCGCGGTAAACAACGCTGCCATCGGCAACGGTATAGACGTGGCTAAACAGTATTACCTCGGACAGGTCGCCAATCCCGTTGCGTCATGGAATACGGTTCTGTCAAACAGGTATCAGAACGCCTCGATAAAATCTGCGGTTGCCGTCATTCAGCGCGAAGTTAAGGAACAGCTGCAGGCTTACCTCGACTCGCTTGTCTGAGCGGGAAAATTGACATATGGCTAAACGGTTGCTGACATTTATTATCTTTATGTGCGTCGCTCTGTGCGCCGCCGCAGTGCCTGCGTATTACCGCGCGGGCGCGTTCGGCGTGGTTTCGGACAACTACGAGATAGCCGATTACGCCGGAGAGGCCGGCTTTTCGGTATATGTCGGCGCCGACGGCTGTCTGTACACCGCCGGTTCGAACGGCTCGGGCGAGCTGGGGCGCGGACTCGACAATTCCGTCGTCAAAGCGGAGCCTCTTACCGTAAAGGTGCTTACCGACGTCATTGCCGTCGACACCGGCAAAACCGGTTTCGTCATAGCGACGACAAAGGACGGAACGCTTTACGCGTGGGGAAGTAACGAGTTCGGGCAGGCCGGCGGCGACGTTACGGCGATAAGCACCGGAAACAAGGTCACATCGCCGCAGAAGGTGGATATGCCCGACGGAGCGGCCGCAATAAGCGACGTTCAGGCCGGAGCGCGCCACTCGCTTGTACTTACCGACGACGGCAAGATATACGCTTTCGGAAGCAACAATCTGGGACAGCTCGGGCTGGGGCTTGAAGCCGACAGGCGCACGCTTACTTCCCGTCCCACGCTCATAGATCCGTCCGCTTTGGGCGGCGGCGCGATAGCGCAGATCGCCTGTTGCGAGTATACGAGCTTCGCGCTGACGGGCTCGGGCGAGGTTTACGCATGGGGCGACGGAATGGACGGGCTGCTGCTGAACGATGAGGAATATTCGACCGTGCCGGTCAGACTGCCGCTGACCGGCGTAACGAAAATTTCGGCGCAGAGCACTACGGTGATGGCGCTGACGGCCGACGGCAGAGTGCTGGTATGGGGCAATAACGGGTTCGGCCAGTACGGCATACCCGATCTTGACGAGAACGGTCAGGCACCTTACGAGATAAGCTCGTTTTATACCGAGACGGGCGAGCCGGTCGATATAACGGTCAAAGATATAATTTGCGGCGGCGTTTCGTCGTTCGTGCTGTCGGCTGACGGGGACGTTTACGGATTCGGCAAGGCCGGAGCCGGAGAGCTGGGATTTAATCCGCGCACGGCGACGTCGCCCTTCGTGGTTTCGCAGAACACGGCAACGGCGCCCACGCGTCTGACTTTTTACACTCCGCTTTCCGTGGAGGACGGGCAGACCGCTCCGGTGGACATGGCTACGCCGGTCAGCGTCAATATCGATAAATTTGCAGGCTCGGCAGGCGTGCGCACTTTTGCGCTCGACGACGAAGGACAGATGTGGGCGTGGGGCGACAACGCCAACGGAATGGTTTGCAGCGGAAGCATCGATTCGGTGTATACTCCCGTGCGCGCGACGCTGTACCGCACGGATAATTACGACAAAGAGATAAAGGAAAAAGATTATACGAGACAGCCTATCATAGGACTCAGTATTATCGGAGCGTTTGCGGTGCTGTTCATCGTATGGGCCGAAATAAAACGGGCGTCGGTACGCAGGCTGGAGAAAAACGCGTGAAGGGCGTCTGCACAAAAAAAGGAGGGATAAAGTGGTAACTGTCAGAAAAGCGCTTTCGGTTTTTATCGCGTTGGTTATGGCTGCGGCATTTTTCGGTTGCGACAAGAAAAGCGCTGAGCTTTCGGCGCCCAAAGGACTTGCGTATTCGGACGGTGTGATACGCTGGGAATCCGTTGAAGGAGCGGACAGCTACGACGTGTCTGTACTGCGCGGCGGCGGGGAGATTGCTTCGGACAATACTGCCGAGACGTCGTATTCCGCCGAGTTCGATGCCGGAGAGTACGTCGTGCGCGTTACGGCTGTGGCGCAGGACGGCGCCGTTTTGTCCGATCCGGCCGAGCTGTCGTTTACCGTTTACGCGCCGGTGAAGCTTACTAAACTGAAAGCGCCCACCAATATCATATACGACGGCGGATATCTCAGCTGGGACAGCAATGCCGAGGCCTCGGCAGGCTTTACCGTCACCGTATACGGCGCCGACGGCGCCAAAGTTATAGAGGAAATCGTCGGGACAGCGGAGATTTCCGTCGGAACGCTGTCCGACGGAACGTATAAAGCGGCGGTCAAGGCGAACGAAGTAGTCAATTATTTCGAGGAGTCGGCGGAGACCGAAAAGCAGTTTACCGTAAAGGCTTCGGAGACGCAGACTCCGCTTACCGCAATGCCATCTGCCGAGAACGTGGCGTATAACACCGCCGCAGACGCGATAGTGTGGAACGTGGCGCAGGGTAACAACGGTTATACGGCGGAAGTTATACAGGACGGAGTGCGAGTGCTCTATTACGACGGACTGCAGGAGAGGATGTCGCTTTCGTCGCTGCCGCTCGGCGCTTACACCGCTAAGGTTACGGTGTGCGGCGACGGGCGTAAGACCTCCGACGCGGTTCCCGCCGAGCTGGAGTTTGAAATACTGTCTAAAGGCGCCATTCCCGTCCCTTCAGGGCTTAAGGCGGAAAACGGTTATCTTACATGGAACAAGGCTTCATTAGTGCGCAGCACGCGCATAACCGTTACTCGCTACGGTACCGGCGAGCCGGTGGCCTGCGAGCCCAAATTCCCGGACGAGACGACGCTCTTCCTTACCGATCTGGTAAATGAGGACGGACTTTACAACGTGGGCGTTTCGTTCATATCCAACAGGTACGATTCGGAAGAGAGCGCAGTGACGGCGGTCGGCGTTACGATCGAGTCTGCGGCCGAGTACACGGCTGCGCAGATAGCGGCGTTCAGCGGCGAGCTTCCTTTCGGCGAGCACGGCGCGGTTTCGCTTGTCAGCGAAAACGGCGAGCAATACGCGGAGGTCAGACCTACCGCCGACGGGTGGGGGCGCGTTGCAAGTCCGCAGTTCAGTCTGGATTTTGATAAAAACCCCATATGCTTTATGGAGGTGGGATACGTTTTCGGCGGATATCATCTGCAGCTTCAGACGGGCGATCTTAATTTCTACATAGTGCGCGACACGAACAAGCTGGGCAACGCCAACGGCGATATAGCCTCGGCTACCGGTCTGACCGGCAGACTGTCTGACGTGCGGCTGCGTATAGGCGTCAACTCTTCTACGACAGAGACGGCCAACGACGCGCGCGTAAGGTATAAGAAACTGAGCGTCAAATACGTTTCGGAAATTGTGCCGCCGGAGCCCTGCAAGCTCGATCCGGTGCGCGACATGACGCTTTCCGACGGGGCCGTGACGTGGAGCGATCCGGAGGACAACGAGCTCGTTTCCGCTTACGGCGTTAAGGTGACCGACGAGGCGGGCGACACCGTATACAGCGGCATTTTAAGAGAGCGCTCATACGCAGCGTACACGCTCGACGACGGCATTTACACCATAGAGGTGACTGCCCGGAACGAGCTGTTCCCCGACGTGGTGGAGGCGTCCGACGTAACGTCCATGCAGGTGTCTGTCACGTCTGCGGCGCGCTATACCGCCGAGCAGATAGATACTTACGACGGCGATTTCGTTTCGCTCGCTCAAAGCGCGCCCAACGATATTCAGGCGCAATACAACGGCTCGGTCACGGTATTCAACAGCACAAACGTTTCCGCATGGGGCTACATCGGTCCCAAAGAGGGCATAACCGTCGATATGGATAAAAATCCGATCGCCGTGGTACGCACTGCCGGAGCGGAGGGCGGCTACTTCGTAAAAGCGTCGTATACCGGCTCGGGCGGAGCTATAGACGTCGTCGGCAACACGTCCGTTCAGTACGAGGGCGACAGAACGCTGTTTGTCAAGCTTAACGAAACGGTAAGCGGTCAGCTTTCCGGAATAAAGACCGATTACAAGTTCCTGTTCGGCTGCCTGGCGGCGGTTGACAGCTCTTACAAGACGGTCTGCCGCATACTGCTTTACGGCATCGACATAGTTTACGTCAAAGAGTATATTTACAATCCGCCTCCGCAAACGCCGGAGAAGCTGAATACGCCCGCCGGATTCGAACTTAACGGCTCGCTGCTTAGCGTCGGTGCGGTTGCCGGCAACGACCAGTATACGCCCGTTTACGACATAACCGTGTCGGGCGGCGAGGTAAACGTCAGTCTGCAGAAACGGGCTCAGCCGGTCATCGATCTAGCCGAATACGGGCTCGAGCAGGGAACGGATTATACCGTTACGGTCAAGGCCGTCGGCGACGGAGTATATTATTCGGATTCAGACGTCGCTTCGCAGACGGTCAGATACGGAGTGCTCGCTACCATCGAAGACTTTACTTCGGTGCCCATAACCGCGCGCGAAAACGGTTCGGACATCACGCTGGTTTCCAAAGGCGCCGACGGATTCACATACAGAGTGGGATCGGGCAAATGGGGACTGCTCGCGCTGCCCATACCCGTAAGCGGAACGCTTACGCCGTCATCGCGGCTGATAATCGTTTACGGCGACGTGACGGAAGGAACGAGTATTGCCGGACGTTACTACAGAGGCGCGAGCGGCTCGGAATTCACTTACAACCTCGGCGGCGACCATCTGATATCGTCGGGACAGACGGAAATATTCGGCGAGCTCGATTCCGCCGTTATCGATAACGGGAATCTTTATCTCGGTATAGGTATGGGCGGCGGCGACGGCGACCGTTCGATAACGGTGCGTTCGATCACGATCGTCGACTGGCAGTTGGTATAAGGAGGGAATATGCGCAACGTTTTGAAAAGAATCAAGCCGGCGATAGTAGCCGCGATATTCGGCTGTGTATGTCTTTTATCGGTGCTTATGGGAGTTATTGATATGAAAAAAGCCTCCGCTGCCACGCAGATACACAACGATCATTTTACGTCGCTGCCTCTTCCCACCGAAGAACAGTACGTTTACAAGGACTGGAAGCAGACCACTCTCGACTATCTCGAATTCGTGTTCAACGAGGCCAATATTTACGACGCGGAAAACGGCGACAGCGGCGGCTATATGCCGGCGCACCGCACCCGTAAGATCGGGCGTTTCGTGCAGTCGGACAACATCGACGATTATTTCGGCGAAGTGGGAAACAAGGCGTGGGGACTACCTTCGTATATAGGCTACAACCTTAACGATCTGGAACTGGGCGAGGGCGTGGCAGTGCTTTCCGCACTGGCGAGCGCCGCGCTTGTCGGCGTGCCCGAACTCAACAATTACGAGCTTTCCGACGGAACGCGTTTCAATTTCGTCAAATCGGCGGTAGCTTACTACAGTCCGGACGAACACGTTATACTCAACTCGGATACCGGCTCGAGCGGCGGCTCGTTCTGGTATCAGCTGCTCCCGCAGGTATGCTTTTCGATACTTGCCGCCGAATACGGCGATGAGGAGCCTTACCTTAACGATATAGTGACCGAGTCGTCCAGACAGCTTCTGCAGGCCGTAATAGGCATGGGTGGCGTCAACGCCGATTTCAACTGGCTGGGATACAGCCTCACGCTTGACGAGCCCGTAGCCGGCAACTGGCGCGAGCCCGACGCCGCAGCAGGCATAGCTTATGTGCTGTACTCGGCTTATTCGCTCAACACGCTTCTGCTCGAAGCCGGCGAGACGGCATATGCGACTCAGTCGGAAATAGAGCAGTTCAGGCTGGGCGCCATCTGGTGCATGAACTTTCTCGAGCGCATAGATTATTCGCCCTTTTACGAGGTGCTGACTTTTCTTGCGCCGTATCTCGCCGCGCGTATGAACGCCGAGCAGGGCACCGATTACAACGTGTCCAAAATGATCGGCTGGACGGTGAACGGCTCTTCGGCCGTGCGGAGCGGCTGGGGCATGATAGGCAGCAACTGGGGCAGCGCATATACCGCCGGCCTCATGGGCAGCACTACCGACGGCGGCGGCTACGCTTTTGCAATGAACACCTTCGACGCGTTTCTCGGATTTGTGCCGCTGGTGCGCTACGATAATCGCTTCGCCGAGGATATAGCCAGATGGGTGCTGTGCGTGTCGCAGTCCGCTCAGATGTATTTCCCCGAGAGCAGTCCCTTTACGGGCGGCTACCGCAACACGCCTGCCGGTCAGGTCTGGAACGGCGACTATCAGTCGGGAATGTGGATAGACGCCGACGATTCCAACATAGGCGGCTCCAAGGTTTCCAGCGGCAATTACCGCGCTTCGTTTATACCTTACGAGGGCTTGCGCGCGTATAGAAAGAGCGTTACATACAACAGCTCGTCCTCGTCCTCGCGCACTACGGTCAGCGACGGCAACTCGCCTTATGCCAGCGGCGACGCCTACACTTACAACTGGAACGGCCACACCGACTACGGCCTCTACGGCGCCGGACATATGGGCTTTATGGGCGCAGTGATAAGCGAGACCGACGTATCGCGTATACTGCGCGTCGATCTCGACAAGCTGGATATTTACAACTTCTCCGACGATATAAGCTTCAGTATGTACTACAACCCTTACGGTACCGCTAAGACCGTTACGGTATATGCGGCCGACGGCAGCAGACTGTGGGACACCATGACCAAGCGCTATGTATGCGATGCGGTTACCGGCGGCAGCGTCGGCATAGAAATGCCTGCCGGAGCCACCATGGTGCTTGCGGAAATCCCCTCCGGCAGCGAAGTATCGGTCAATAACGGCGCGTACACTTGCAACGGAGTGTTCCTTACCGAAGAGAAGGGAAGCGTTTCGGTCGCGGTTTACGGCTCGCAGACAGGCGGCTCGCAGATAGCCGCCGGCGCTCAGGTCAGCGGCACGGTGTACGCCGAGATTTCGGCCGTTCCGCCGGAGAACGCATCGGTTTCGGGCGTTACGCTGATTTTTTCCGATACCGAGCTTTACAGCGGCAATATGCCGTCGGGCAGAGTTGCGATAGACACGACTCTGCTGCGTAACGGCACAGGCACGCTTACCGCAGTCATCGCTTTCGACAACGGAAAAACCGAACGCGCTCAGGCTTCGATGCGCGTATTAAACGCCGAAACCACTCCGGCTGTCTCCTACGAGGACGACGAGGACTGGGCGTCGACGTGGCAGACGGCTACCGACGAGTGGCAGATTCTGCATCCGGAAAGCGATCATGACGCGTCGGTCACCGCCGACGCCGGAGGCGGTATTACCATATCCAACACGTCGGTAAGGTCTTACGCCTGGGCGAGCAGCGAACAGTTTTACATAGACTTCTCGCGCGCGCCGTATCTGGAGATAAATATAGGGGCGGTGAGCGCGCAGTACGCGCTTAAGATATACGTCGAGGGCGATCCCGACGCGGTTGCGGACAAATATACCGGACGGTATCTCATAAACGATACTGCGTCTACCGGCGAACTTGCGGCAATAGACCTGACCGAAGCGGTAAGAGCTACGGGGCTGGACGTGTCGGGCGGCGCGCTGGTATCGTTCAAGATTTCTACTGCAAACGGCAATACCGGCGATTTCGTAACGGTCAGAAGCTTTTCCGTTTATCACACCTACGCGACTCCTACGCCCGACGAGCCTGCCGAATACGAGTGGGGATTCACTTTCAGCGCTCCTTACCTGAGCCTGTGGACGGCGGCGGAGGGCGCGCCTTCGCAAAGCTATACCGAAGCGGGCGAAGTGGTTATCGGCGCGACCGGGGCAAGAGGCGGAATTTCCGGTCCGTTCGTGTCGGCGGCGGTCAATCAGAGTCCTATAATTCAGGTATCGCCGCTGAAGCTTACCGGCTCGTATTACGTCGGAATAATTATAGAAGGGTATGAGGGCAGGATTTACTATCTGGCGGAAGACGTGTCTTCCGTGTCCGCGCGTGAAATATCGGTTACAGGCGAAATGCAGGCGCGTTACGGCATGACGCTTTCGCAAAGCGAGAATATAAGCATTGTCATAGGCGCCGAAGCGGACAGTACTCTCACTTTGGGCAGCGTTTCAACATACTATAAGCTTCCCGAATGGGGAACTTTCATAGAGGGCGGAGATTTCCTGTCATGGGAACGTCAGCCTTCGCTGGGCGCCAGGGCGTCGGTGGAGCTTGACGTGGGCAACCGCGCAGTCTTTACCAATATGGCCGTATCGGACAACGAAACGGTTACCGGCGGCAGAAGGTCTGCGCTTAGCGTCAATTTCGATTACAATCCCGAGCTGGGCATAGTTGTGCGCGCGGCTACCGGCGAATGGCGGCTCACGCTGACGTTTTTCAGCGGAGAAACCTTCACTTTAATCGACTGGTCTGAAGACGTCGGCAGAGAGCCGATAAACGTTAATCTGACAGAAAAGCTCGGCAAACACAGCGGCAGTCAGTCTGTCTATCTCAACGTGGAAGTGCGCGGAGGCCGTAACAGCGTTACCGTTCAGTACATAGAAACGGGATATAAACAGACGGTGCCGGTATTCGGAGCCAGCTACGGAGCCGAAGACGCGGCGACATGGGTAGCTGCCGACAATGCCGGAAACGTCGGCGTCGAAGGCGACGCTCTCGTCATTCAGGCGGCGTCCGGGCAGAACGGAGTGGTTACTCCCGTCATGGCGGTGGAAGCCGACCGCTCGCCCGTCGTAAACCTGGCGCTTAACTCGCTGTCTTCGGACGCGCAGCTGATTGTAACCTTCAATATAGGCGATACCGCTTACGAACTGGATCCGCTGGACGAGGAAGGCGAGTTTACGCTCGATATGCGCGCTCTGACCGGATTTTCGGCCGACCGCGCCTTTAACGTCAGCATAAGCATCGTACCTCAGAACGTTTCCGGAGTGGGGACGGCGACCTGCGAGCTGGGCGACATAGGGTTTCTGTATGCGCTCGACGCGCCCTCCGGCGTTAAATTCGACGAGGCTTCAAATACCGTGACGTGGGAAGCGGTGGCTTACGCAAAAGAGTATCTTTACGAAGCGTACAACGTCGACGGCGAGCTGGTCCGCAAAGGCTCGGCAGGCGTTGCCAGGCTTGACATAAGCAAGCTGTCTCTCCCCGAAGGCATTTATTATATATATCTGCGCTCGGCAGCTCAGGGCTGCGCGACTTCGGAGAACGCACGCGTCGCGTTCAAGCAGGGCGACATCGACAGCGTTACTCTGGGCGCTCCGACCGTAGCCGTCGACGGCGTTACGGCGTCGTGGAACGAGGTTACCGGCGCCGCAGGATATTCGGTCACTCTGACTGATAAGGATTCGGGCGCTACGCTCTATTCGGGCGAGACCGTTTCCACCGCGGTCGATCTGACCGAACTGGGACTGTCGGCGTTCAATTATACGCTTACCGTTCAGGCAAAAGGCGACGGCGCGGCGTATCTTGACGGAGCGACGACCGCATACGATTTCTATACCGACATAGCGAGCCGCTTCCAGCCGCAGACGTTCGTTTCGATGACGGCTGGGCAGAACAACGCTTATGCCGAATACGACGAGGTCAGCGGCGCCGCGGTTATACGCGTTCCCAATAACGGAGAATGGGGCAATATCGTCAGCCTCGCGTTCGATCTGGATTTCGACAAGAATCCCGTGCTGCGCGTGCAGTTCGGCGAAGAAAACGTCGGCGGCTATCATATTTCGATAAATATCGAAGGCGTTTCTTACCATCTGTCCGACGACACCTACGACTTCGGCGAAGGCGAATGTTATTTCGACATTAACGATATACTTGCAACGCGCGACGACGGTCCGGGCAGACAGAGCGGCGTCAAGAGCGTGCAGATCGTGTTCGGCGTGACTTCCGTGCTTATGGGCGGCACTCCCGAAGTAAAGTTTGAAAGCGCATACGTTTATCAGATAACGCAGGGCAGCGGTACGGCGCAGCTCGGTCAGCTCACAACGCCCGAGGTCACCGTTTCCGCGGCTAATAAAAAGGTTTCGTGGCAGCCTGTCGACCATGCGGAAAAATATATCGTCATTCTGAGCAACGAATTCGGAACGCTGCTCACCGAAGAAGTCGAAGACACAACCTTCAGCTTCGATATGCTGAAAGCCGAAGGCGAGTATTCGGTCAGCGTAACGGCCGTTGCTTCTCAGTATTTCAACTCGGAAACGGCGACTTCGGCATTCGTTCTCTCCGGACAGACTGACGACGGGGGACAGGGACTGCCGGCTTACGCCGTCGCTTTAATAGTCGTCGGCTGCGTCGTCGCGGCCGCCGGCGCGTCAGCTGTTGTTTGGTACATGATCCGCAGACGCAGATCATTAAAAGATGATGAATAAAGGAGGAAACAAAATGAAGTTCAAAAAACTGATTTGCGCGTTGCTGGCGCTTATTGTCGCGGTACTTCCTGCGGCTTGCGCGTCAGACGACGGGGAGCCTTCCGTCGAGAAAAAGGGGACGGCGACGGTATCGCCGGCTTCGGCGGATTTTACCAAGGGCTCGTCAAGCGACGCCGTGTTCGTGCTGACTCTGAGCTCGGCGGAGTTCGAGTCGGTTACGGGAGAGGGCATTACTTCGGACGGATATTCTTATTCCGCGCCTAAGATTACTCTTAAGGCGGCATTTCTCAACACTCTCTCAGCGGGCGAGCATAAGTTTACCGTGGTTACGACGGCGGAGACCGACCCCGTTATCACGATCAACGTGCGGTCCGCATCTACCGGCGGAGAAGAACCCGGGACGGCTACGGTAGCGCCTGATTCCGCTGAGTTTACCAAGGGCTCGTCAAGCGACGCCGTGTTCTTGCTGACTCTGAGTTCGGCGGAATTCGAGTCGGTTACGGGAGAGGGCATCACCTCCGAAGGCTATATTTATTCCGCGCCCACGCTCACGATAAAGGCGGCATTTCTCAACACTCTTTCAGAGGGCGAGCACGAGTTTACCGTGGTTACGACGGCGGAGACTGATCCCGTTATAACGATCATCGTGCAGTCCGCGCTTACACAGACCGAACTGACGGGAGACGCCTTTGGCGTTACCGGAATGATACCTTACGATCAGCCGTCGCAAGGGGCCGGAGCAATAGCCGGAGTGCGTATCGCGACTCAGGCGTACACGGTCAGCTACGGCACCGTCGACGCAACGGCCGGCAAAGCGTACTGTCTGGTGGTTTCGGAATATACCGACAATCTGGTATCGGGAGCGTTCTACTATAAGGTTACGGACAGCGCGCTGACCGAAGCGCCCGTTTCATTGGACGGCTGGACGGAACTGGCGGACGGAGTGCTGGAGGGAACTCAGAGTTTTACCGAAACGCACACTTTCTACGTCAATCTGATTCTCGTTTCGTCCGACGTCGCCGATATGGGAAAGACGGTGACTTTCAATATAAACGTAGCGGTAGACTGACGTTATAAGGAGGAAGAGATGAAAAGGAAAACACATCTTATCGCATTGATATGCGTCGCGTTATGCGCAGCGGTCGGAGTATCGTTTGCGGCAAAAGCGATATTTACCTATCCGGACGGAGTGGATGACAATACCGTCGCTACCGGCACAGCCACGCTGTCTTCGATAAACGGAACGTCCTTTGCGGTCAGCGACCTGATACCTTACGATCAGCCGGCTGACGCGGCAGGATCGAGGATAATTTCCAAGCAGTACAGCGTAACGGTAGGCGACGACGCGGTTTCCGTCTCCCTCAAAGCGGAGAATTTTGCCGGCGACCTGCCGGGCAAACTGTATTACAGGATCTCCGATCAGGCTTTGAGCGCGCCCTCGGATACCGCCGGCTGGACGGCGCTTGCGGACGGAACGCTGGCAGGCGCGGAAAATATTACGGAAAGCGGCACTTACTTTATCAATATCATTCTGGTCACGTCCGAGCTTTCGGACGGAGGGAAAACCGCTACGTTTGACGTAGTTCTGACTGTTCAGAACGCTGCGGAGGAGGCATGACCATGAAAAAGAAAAATTTCAGAAATTTAAGGCTTTTACTCGTCGCGGCGCTTCCGCTGCTGTGCATAACGCTTTCTGTTTCCACCGTACTTGCGGCTTGGATAGGCAATCTGCGCATAGTCGGAAATTCCGTCGGAACGGGAACATACGGAAGCTACGAGCTCGGCGCGGTCGACGCCGACAGCCTGCGCGCAGATCTGCTGGGGCGCATAGCCTGGGATCCCGTCGTAACCACAGAAGCCGGAATAGCGGCGGACAGATACTCTGTCGAGGTGGTAAAGGACGGCGAAGAGCAGCCGGCGTACAGCGGCACGACGGAACAGCCGTATTTTACGCCTTACGCGCTCGCAGCCGGCATTTATACGCTTAAAGTAACCGCAGGACACAGCAGTAGCTGGGTTACCGGCTCGGACGTCTGCGCCGAGATAATGTTCAAGGTGGACGAGATCGCGCTGTGGAACGCCGCCGATATCGATACCGGCGCCGAGGGCGCGTTCAGTTCGGAGAGCGGCGACATACAGGCGGAAAACGGAGTGCTCAATTCTACCGGGAAGAGCAACTACGGCTGGATTTCGCTCAAAAATCCCATTCAGTCGATAAATATGGATAAAAATCCGCTTATCGTAATGGACGTCGAAAGCGCCGTAGGCGGATATTTCTTCCGCGCGGCCTTCGAAGGCAACAACGAGGCGGTCGTATCGGGCGATTACAGCTTCGACGGGACCGAGTCGGGCTACTATGTCCTGCGCGCGAACCTCGATCAGGGAGGACAGGAGAATAAGGAAACCGCTCAGGCGGTACATACCGGCGTAAAGGCGTCTTACAATATAAAACCGGGCGTCATGTCCGATGTCGACAACGCAGATCATGTTATAACTCAGATAAATTTCAATTCTATCCGTATTATAACGGTTGCGGAATATATTCCGCCTGTAATCCCCGACGAGCCTACCAAGCTTGCAACTCCTGACGGATTTGCCAAATCGCGCCTCGGAGTAGTCAGTTGGAACGCGGTAACCGCCGACAGCAGCTATACGCCTACTTACGACGTTACGGTAACAAATACCGCAAACGCCGAAGACAAGTTCACTTTCAGCGATTATGCGGCGACTTCGGTCAATCTTGCCGCTCTGTCGCTTACCGACGGCGCGACTTACGAGATTTCGGTTGTGGCAAACGGCGATACTTCGGGCGCCGACGGAGCGTCGGTGTACTTCAGCGATTCCGACGCAGCGACGTGCCGCGTCACATACCGCGTACTGCTTTCTATGACCGACTTTACCGACGCAGAGATAGTCATGAACAGACTGGGACAGCAGGGCGACGCCTTCTCCGTCAGCAAGGATGAAACCGGTCTGTCATGGACGCTTACGAACGACGGCGGCTGGGGCGCATTCGGTATAACCCTGAATCTGGCGGGCAAGGAGCTTACCGGCAACACTGCGGTATTTCTTAACCTCGCCGAAACGTCCGGTTCGCCCAAGCTTCTGTTTGTGTCGTTCAAGGACGCAGGCTCTTACGACGACGGCTCGTTCTACGCCTCTGCCGAAGACGTTTACTCTACCGGCGTGGTAGCCGTTCCCGAAAGCGTTTCGGGAGCGCTTGCCAAGGTGGGCGATAACGTGTACTTCGGCTTAGGATTCGGCGGCAGCGGCGGCACGCGCACGGCAAAGATCACTTCGCTGACAGTTGCCGAGTACATCTCTTACGGCGAAGTCGACGTTACGCCGCAGACGGCTCAATTCGATATGGCTGCTCCCGCCGCAGCGGAGTTTGACGTAACGACGTCCAGCGCTTTCGACAGCTACGTCGC
>CASFJH010000062.1 GCA_949294845.1 uncultured Bacillota bacterium
ATAACGCTTTATTCGTTTTCGGGCAACCGATTTACAGTAAAAGATACATGACCGCGCCAAGCACGCCTGAACCGGCCATAACGAAAACGGGATTCGTCCTGAATTTTCTCAGAAAACAGAAAGCCATTCCGAAAATGACGACCGATACGACGTTAAGCGCGCTCGCGTCCGGAGAAAAGCCCTCCTCGCCCCAGAACGACAGTATCAGCATCGAAATACCGGCTGCCGATATCAGCGCGGCAACCGCCGGACGCAGTATGTCCAGCGTATCCCGTACCGCCGTAAGACTTCTGAAGCGGAAGTACAGAAAAGCGAGAAGAGACACTATAACCGCGGACGGCAGAATACAGCCGACGGTGGCGACGATTCCGCCGGCGACGCCTGCTATCCGAGTGCCGACAAAAGTCGCTGAATTTACCGCGATCGGGCCGGGCGTCATCTCGGCGATCGCTATGAGATCGGTAAAATCGTTTACCGTCAGCCACCCTTTCGCTTCCACTACCCGACTCTGTATCACGGGGACGGCCGCATATCCTCCGCCTATGCTGAACAAGCCGACCTGAACGAATACCCACAAAAGCTCGAGATATATCATTCTTCGTCCTCCCTTTCTTCAGACGCGGCGGACGGCTCCTCGGACGGCTGCGGCAAAGCAGTATCTTCAAATTGCTGCGGCGAAGCGGTAGCTTCAGACGGCTGCGGCAAAGCGGTAGCTTCAAATTGCTGCGGCGAAGCGGTAGCTTCGGACGGCTGCGACGTGGTTTTTCTTTTCGCCTTTACCGCTTTAACCGCCGCTTTACATGAGACGGTCACCGCCGCCAGCAATATGCACCCCAATATTATATACACGGCGCTGACATCGAGGAAAAAAGTCAGCGTGAACGCCGTGGCCATTATAATAATGTAAAACGGATTTTTCTTTGTGCTTGCTCCTCCCAAGGTTATCGCAACGTCGCAGATAACGGCGGCTACGCCGGCCTGCATTCCTTTTAGAATCGCTCTTATGACCGCATTTGCGCTGAACATATCGTAAAAGAACGAAATTACCGATATAATAATCATCGGCGGCAATACTGTTGCGATCATGGCGATTAACGCGCCCGGCACACCGCCCGTCTTATAACCCGTCAGAATAGCGGCGTTTACCGCAATCGCTCCGGGCGAAGTCTGCGCTATGGCGGTTATGTCCGTCATTTCGCTCTCGTCCAGCCAGCCCAGCTCGTCCACAAACCTCTTTTTTATCAGCGGCACGATTACGAAGCCGCCGCCGAACGTAAACGCGCTGATATAAAAACACGATATGAACAGCTTGAAATATTTCTTCGCTTTGCTCATTATAATTCCTCGGTTTAAATTATAATGTTTGACAATACATTTGTAAAATACTATAATATTATCGTAATTATAATAAAAACATTATGCGAGGAAAAAGCCATGACAATACGGCATTTGAAAATATTCAAGGAAGTATGCGACTGTCAGTCGGTAACCAAGGCGGCCGAAAAGCTGTATATCGCGCAGCCGTCCGTCAGCGTGGTCATATCCGACATTGAAAAACAGTTTGACGTTATGCTGTTTCAGCGTCTCAATCACAGACTGATAATAACTGAAGCCGGAAAACGTCTTTACGAAAAGGCTTGCGCGGCGCTTAAGGCTTTTTCCGAATTTGAAACCGCCGCCGCAAGGGAAAGCTCGGCCGACTGCGTTAGGATAGGCGCTTCGCTTACCGTCGGCACATATATGATTCCGCGGCTCATAGAGAACGTGAGATCGCGGTTTCCCGACGTGAAGATCGTC
Organism: uncultured Bacillota bacterium; assembly: GCA_949294845.1. GTDB lineage: Bacteria > Bacillota > Clostridia > Christensenellales > Pumilibacteraceae > HGM11386. Next base: position 1,798 of record CASFJH010000062.1, read on the forward strand.
TGCAAGATATTCCAGACGAATATTATAGAAAAGCTTCTGATAAGCGGAGAAATCGACTTCGGCATGGTGGAAAAACCGATTTCCTCCCCCAATGCGGAGGCGGTCGGCTTTTACGAAGACACCCTCGTCGCAGTATGCGGGAAAAATTTCGGCGCACCCGACAAACTCTCGCTTAAAGATCTGGCGTCTTATCCGTTTATACTTCGGGAAAAGGGCAGCGCCGCGCGCGACTGTTTCGATATGTTCCTCGACAGATACCGTATCGAAATACAGCCGCTTGTGGAAACGGTCAATCCGCTGGCGGCGGTACACTGCGCTATCAGCAATATAGGTATCGCGGTACTGCCTCTGAGCAATGTCAGCGAATACCTGCAGCGCAATATTCTCAGACAGCTTACCATAGAGAAAGCCGATCTGATCCGCACATATTTTCTTATAAAAAACAAACAGTCCGTACTTACTCCCCTGCAGAACGAAATTTTCAGTATGTGCAATGAACTAATCGGAACCAAAGCGTGAATTGGAAGCGTAAATCAAAAACGTAAACAATCAAAAACGCCCGACCTGCGCCGGACGTTTTTGTATTTATCAGAGTTTGTTTGTATGGCCGTTATTGTGCGCGGACTTTTTTCCGTCCGCTTTTCTGCCGGCAGCGCATTTGCCCGAGAACTCGCAATGCCTGCAGCCGCAGCCGCAGCTGCCCGCCTTGCCTTTCATCCTGCGCACCGCAGCCGCAATTATGACTCCTGCCACAAACAGCGCGCTGACCGCTATCACGATAATTTCGATCGGCTGCATAACCTATTGCTCTCCGACGCGCTTTTTGCCAAACGATATTATGCGTTTGTTCCATAATACCGTAAGCACGATCGCCGCGGCTGCAACGGCGGCGAATATGAACGACGTCCACCACCAGCTGCCTATGAGGTAAATCATGCACGAAACCGTATATGACGTACACAGCCAGAACAAAAGCGTCCAACGGAACTTACCCTCGGGCAGTTCGGCTTTTGCGGTCGCGCAGGCGGCAAAGCACGGAACGGTCGTCATATTGAAGGCGATAAACGCTATCAGTCCGGGAATCGTTATGCCCGTCGCGCTTATCATTGCCACCGTTTCGGCTACGCCGTCCTCGGTAGCTATGTAACTTCCCGCCACGAACGCGGCGAGCGCGCCGAAAGTAGCAATGACGTTCTCCTTTGCCACCAGACCGGTAAGCGCCGCCACGGCGAACACCCACCCTGCCGAAGCCAGCTGCGAACCGAACCCGATCGGCGTAAACAGCGGCTGAATGAGCATACCTATCGAACCGAGGATGCTTTCGTTCATTCTCAGATTGGCAAGCACGGTTTCGCCGCCGTATTCGATCTCTTCGGGCAAAAACTGCCAGTTCCACGAGAAGGACGAGAGAAACCATATTATTATGGTAGACGCGAGAATTACGGTAAACGCCTTTTTGACGAAATGCTTGGTCTTATCCCACAGATGCACCATGAGCGATCCGAACCGCGGAACATGATATGCCGGCAGCTCCATTATAAACGGCGGGACCTTGCCCTTCATGGTGGTGTTGCGCATGATGAGGACGGTCGCTATTGCGGTACATATTCCCATGAGATACATTCCGTAAGTTATAACGTCGGCGTTCCCTACTCCGAACACGCTTACTATGCCGCCGGCAACGGCGGTAAGTATCGGCAGCTTGGCTCCGCAGCTGAAGAAAGGTATTACCCGTACCGTCGCCGTTCTCTCGCGCTCGTCGGAAAGAGTGCGCGTGTTTATCATGGCGGGCAGCGAACAGCCGAACCCCATTATCATGGGCATAAACGCGCGTCCGGAAAGCCCGAACCGGCGGAAAATACGGTCAAGTATGAACGCCACGCGCGCCATATAGCCGGTATCCTCGAGAACGGAAAAGAACAGAAAGAGCGTGAGTATCTGAGGCAGAAAGCCCATTACCGCAAAAAGTCCGCCCAGCACTCCGTCCACAATAAACCCGCTCAGCCACAGCGGCGACGACGAAAGCCAGCCGCCTGCCGCTCCCGAAATGCCGTCAAGCACCAACGACAGCAGATTTGTAAGCATTACTCCGGGTGAAAACACCGCGCCGTCATAAAGGCAGGCCAGCAGCCGCACGCCCGGATTGCCGGTATCAAGGCCCAGCTCGTCGAGTGAAGGCAGTCCTTTTGCCATAGCGCTGATATAGAACAGATCCTCCGAAAAAGTCAGATGGAATACCGCGAAAAGTATGGCAAGAAAGACAGGTATGCCGAATATTTTGTGAGTAAGCACCTTATCCGCTTTGTCGGACGGCGTGAATTTTTCTCGCTTTCCCCGTTTCAATGCCGGCGACAGCTCGCCGGATATGTATTTATATCTTGAATCGGCTATCAGCGCTTCAAAATCGTCTCCGAACACATCGTCGGAAAATTCCTTTTTGAATTGCCCTACGGTCTTTGCCTCGTCCTTATAAGCGCCAACGTCGATCTCGTCGTTCTCCGCAATTTTCACTGCGTGAAACAGCGGCGAGCTTACCCCCTTGGCTTCGAGCGAGCCGCGGATATTTTCTATAAGCTCTCCCACACCCGAGCCGCATACCGTGCGCGCCTGTCTTTTTTCCTTCGACGCGGCAAGCGCGCGCTTCATAAGCTCATGAATTCCCTTCCCTTTAAGCGCCGAAATCTCGACGACGGGAAGCCCCAGCTTGCTTTCGAGATATGCGGCGTCTATACGGTCGCCTCTCTTTTCGGTTACGTCCGTCATATTAAGCGCCACCGCTACAGGAACGTCGGTTTCGATGAGCTGAGTAGTGAGATACAGGTTGCGCTCGAGATTGGTCGCGTCCACAATGTTGATTATGCAGTCGGGCTTCTCGTCGAGAATAAAATTGCGCGACACAACTTCCTCCGGCGTGTATGGCGACAGCGAATATATCCCCGGCAGATCGACTACGGTCACCGGCTCGCTCAGTTTTTTATATACGCCTTCCTTCCTGTCTACCGTAACGCCCGACCAGTTGCCGACATGAGCGGCCGATCCGGTAAGCACGTTAAACAACGTAGTCTTACCGCTGTTAGGATTTCCCGCAAGAGCAAATTTTTTCATTCTTACACCTCCATACCGACGCACGCCGCCTCGTCTTTTCTCAGCGTAAGTTCGTACCCTCTTACCGAAATTTCAATCGGATCGCCGAGAGGAGCGCGCTTTTTCATGACGATAACGGCACCGGGAGTTACTCCCATGTCGAACAGTCTGCGCCTTAATTTGCCCGTTCCGGACACAGCTCGGACTGTTCCCGTTTCGCCAATCGCAAATGCGCTCAACAACTTTTCCATTACTTCTGCCTCCTTTAAATTTGTTATATTATGTCTCGCATAATACCCGACATTTTCTTCATGTTTCGACATGATTTCCGATTGTTTTCCTCCGCGCGCTGTCCCGTCCGCCGTGTACCGGCCTCTGCCGCGTCGCCTTCCTGTCGTGTCCCGCCTTCCTGTCGTTTCCTGCTCTCTGCCACACTCTCTGCCGTGTCACACTCTCTGCCATGTCACGCTCCATGCCGTGTCACTACAGCGTTGATCTCTGATACGTCGCGGGCAAGTTCGCAATTGCAAACTGTGCGTGCCGACAAAAAGCGCTCTCAAGTCCGTAAGCTTTTCGTAAAAGACTTATGTCGGCACCGCAGACGCCGGCTTTGCTACTCCGCGGCAGGTTAATCAACGGTTTGGTTCGCAATGGCGAACCGACTGTCTTTATAAAAGCGCGTCTGCACGCGCGGCTTTTACGAAGATATGCGATGAAAGATTACTGTCGATAGCGAGCTTACAATCCTTTATCATGCATATCACGCTGCCTCCTGAAGCTGAGAGCATTCTGATTACGGCGCCGGGGGTTATTCCCAGATTTTCGAGATGCTTTTTGAGCTTATCCTCGGCAACGATTTTTACGATCTTTAAATCGCAGTCAATCGGAGCTACCGTCAAAGGCATATTCTCTCCTCCTTTTACCGCCCTCGCCTGCCTCAGGACGCAGCCGAAGACGCGATAAATGTTAGATTACTATAACATTATATTTATAAAGCGTTCTCCTGTCAAGCATTTTCGATTGATTTTTGTAAAAAAATATGTTACAATTTAGTTATGAAAGAATCGGGCGAGATGTATCTCGAAACAATATATCATTTAAGCGATAAAGGACGGCTGCCGGTAAAAAGCATAGACGTTTCAAGGAAGCTCGGCATATCGCGTCCGTCGGTCAACCATGCAGTAAACGTTCTCAAGTCGCTCGGATATATCGAACAGGAAAATTACGGGGACATAATTTTTACGCCTGCCGGAATGGAATATGCCGGTCAGGTTGTTTATAAGCATAACGTCATTACGGAATTTCTCATCCGTTCGCTGGGACTTGACGCGGATACGGCGGAGACCGATGCTTGCCGTATCGAACACATCATAAGCGACGAGACTCTGCAGAAGATGGCGGAATACATAGGACGCCGAGATTAAACGGAAGCAAATCCGGAATTTAAAACGCTGAAAAACGCGCCCACGCAAAATGCGGGAGCGCGTTTTTTATAACGATATGCCAAAAGCGACGCTTACGCCAAACGGTTTTTCTACGTTCCGGCGGCGACATTTACTTCAGGGCGCAGACCGGACTGCGGCGTCACGGCAATTCGACGATCTTGTTTTTGTCGTAAAAATATCTGTACTTTTTCGAGCGCAGAACTTCGGCGAGCTCTTTGACGTCGTCGACCGGCTCGTCCGTAATTATACCTGCCGACGGCATACCGTCGCCGTGGAAATCGCTTCCGGCCGTGACGAGCAGACCGTGCGCGGAGGCGAAGTCGCGCACTTTTTCCTCTTGTCTGAGATGCGCGGGATGGCAATTGACCTCTATGCCGTCCATCAGTCCGCAATCCTGCGGCACCATATTGAATTCCGTTCTGAAAGGATGCGCCTGTATCATTACCGCGCCGCACTGCCTACACAGCGAGTAAAGCCGGCTTTGCGTCTGCTCGATGAGAAGCGGCGAATCGTACAAAAAGTCCTCGTCTATGCCGTAAAGCAGGAATTCGGCTCTGCTGTACGGTCCCCTGATCGCCACTTCCGCGCCTAAAAACACTTTAATCGTGCGGGCGGCTTTAACGCAGGCGCGGTAGTCGGCGATAAAATTACCGATCTTTTCGTTGAACGTATCGCCGAGCAGAGGCATCGAATATTCGCTGTAATGGTTTGTAACGACTATGGCGTCGTAGCCGAGCTCCTCGTAGATTTTTACGACCTGAACGGGCGTCAGCATACCGCACGGAGATACCGGCGAGGTATGCGCGTGCATCTCTATTTTCAAAGCTTTATACCTTCTTCTGCTATAATTTCGGAAACTTCCTCCGCGGTGGGAACCGAAACGGCGGCGCCGGCGCGCGTTATGGTGACCGACGCGGCTACCGAAGCGAATCTGCAGGCGCTCACTATATCCCTGCCCTTATCGAGGCACAGGCACACCGAGCCGACAAAAGTGTCGCCGGCGGCGGTAGTATCGACCGGCGTGACTTTACGCGGCTCTATGTAAGTTATTTCGCTGCCGAAACTTACGGCGGCGCCCTTTCCTCCGAGCGTGACGATCACGTTCTTTATTCCCTTGCCGTAAAAATGTTTGACGGCAAGCGCCAGATGAGCTTCGTCTTTGGGCATTACGCCGGTGAGAATTTCGGTCTCCGTCTCGTTGGGAGCGATTATATCGACGTTTTTCAGCAGACTGTCGGGCAACTCGCGCGCCGGAGCCGGATTGAGCACGGTCGTCATGCCCTTTTTCCTGGCGATCTCGAACGCGTATGCGACTATCTGCGGATCGCTTTCAAGCTGAGTAAGCAGAATATCTCCGCTTACGGCTTTATCGAGGGCGGCGTCCACCTGAGCGCAGGTTAGCTTAAGATTGGCTCCGCCGTCTATGATTATGCGGTTTTCGCCCTTCTCGACAGTAATGAGCGCTACTCCGCTGGGGCCGTCGACGGTAACGATATGGCTGACGTCGGCGCCGTATCCGGCGAGATTGTCCTTCATTACCTGTCCGAAAGCGTCGTTGCCCACGCAGCCTATCATTGCGACTTTGCCGCCGAGCTTAGCCACCGCCGCCGTCTGGTTTGCGCCCTTGCCGCCGCAGTTTGTGTAAAAGCTGTCGGCGTACATCGTTTCGCCGGCTTTGGGCATGCGCGAAACCTGCGCCACGAGATCCATATTGAGACTGCCTAAAACGTATATCATTGCTTTTCCTCCGTGTTCAATGCGTTTGTCTTGACCCCGATTTTGCAGCTTCGGCGGCCAGCTTCTGCATGGCCTCGACCTGCGACCCGCTCGGGCTGCGGATAGAGAATGCCACGTTCGTGAGGTGATCGGCAATACGTTCGAGCGCCGTTATAATAGCATAGAAGTAAGTTCCGCTCTCCACCGTGCAATTGCCGTTATTGAGGCGCATAATATGACTGTTTCCGAAAAGCTTTTTGAGAACGTCAACCTGCGCTTCGAGCGCCGATACGTCTTTCAGCCTTACGGTGTCGCGTTTTTCGAACACCGACATGCTCAGATCGAACATTTCGGTGACGCGCGAATACATGGTTACAAGCTCATCGCGCGCGTCGGAAGAGAATTCGACGTTGTTCTCCTTCATTTCCTCGGCCTGCTCGATAAAGTTTTCCGCATGGTCGCCTATGCGCTCCAGGTCGCCTATAACGTGGTGCAGCGAGCCGACGGTCTTTTCGTCCGTTTTGGACAGCGACAGCGCCGAAACCTTTATGAGGTATCTTGCAACGCCCTTATTGATAAAGTTGATCTTTTCCTCTGTCTTGAGTATTTTCTCCTTTTCGGAAAGATCGAGGTTTAAAACGGCGTTCATGGCGCGGTCGAGGTTTTCGCGCGCGAGCCGTCCCATATCGTCTATCTCCTTTAAGACCTGAGCGACCGCTATAGGCGGAGTCTGCAGAATACGGTCGTCTATATATGAAAGCTTAAGCGCGTCGCCGTCGTCCTTTTTATCCTTTATGACGAATTCGGCAAACCGCGTGAGCTGTTTGATGAACGGCACAAGCAGCAAGGTAGTCACCACGTTGAAAATCACATGGAACCACGCCACCTGCATCTGCGGACTGGGAATAAGCTTTGTAAGCGCGCCCACAACCGCGTCGCTGAATATCCACATGAAAGCCGCAAATACGATCGTGCCTATCACGTTGAACGTAAGATGTATAAAAGCGGTGCGTTTGGCGTTTGTCGAGGCGCCTATCGAAGCGAGTATAGCCGTAATACAGGTGCCGATGTTCGATCCGAGAACTATAAACAACGCGTACCGCAGCATAAGGACGTCCTGCCCCACCATCGTTATAATAAGGCCGGTCGCCGCCGAAGAGCTCTGTATTATCGCGGTGAAAACGGCGCCGAATATTATAAGCAGCAGCGGAAAGCTTATAGTGGAAAAAAGCTGCGTAAACGCGCGCGAAAGAGCGTTGTCGCCCTTAAAGGCGCTGCTCATAAAGTCAAGGCCCACGAATATCAGGCCGAGTCCGCAAAGTATGCCGCCTATCCGTTTAAGATAGTCGCGTTTACCGAACATCATAATGAATACGCCGATAAGCGCGAGCGCGGCAAGATACAGTCCTATATCGAACGCCGAAAGCGAAACGAGAATACCCGTTACGGTCGTACCGATATTAGCTCCCATAATAATTGCGGTCGCCTGAAACAGCGTCATAAGTCCGGCGTTTACAAAACCGATGACCATGACCGAAGTGGCGGACGAGCTTTGAATTATCGCCGTAACCGCCGCGCCTACGCCTATTCCCGCGAACCTGTTGCCGCTTATCCTGCCGAACAGTCTGCGCATACCCTGCCCGGCGCTGCGCTCAAGGGCGTCGCCCATAAGCTTCATACCAGTCATGAAAACTCCGCAACCGGCCAGAAGCGTAAGAATACTCTGAACTATCTCCATATTATCTCCGTCAGATTTTCCTTTGCTATTTCTTAATTATATGCTTTTTACGGCCTGTAAAATACGGGACGGCGACGATACCGTGACGTCGGCGCCGAGACTTTTCAACAGCTCCTTGTCTCTGAATCCCCATTCCACTCCGATCATTTTCAGTCCGGCGTTTTTGGCGGTCATAACGTCAACGTCGCTGTCTCCGACGTAAACCGCCGTCTGCCTGGTCGCTCCGAGCAGACGCATCGCTTCGTACACGCCGTCCGGGGCGGGCTTGGGGCGCATTCCTTCGCGCTCCCCCACCGCAGCGTCTATCATGCCTCCGAACTCTTCGGCGGCAAGCGCTTTGACGGCTTTTTCATACTTGTTGGAAACTATAGCCGTCTTATATCCGGCGCTTCTGACCTGCGCTAGCATTTCGTTTATTCCGTCGTAAGGACGCGTTTTGTTCGCCTTGTTTTTATCGTAATGCGCCGAGAAAACCTTAAGGCACTCGTCGGTCATCTGCTTTTTATCCGCAGGCAGAGCGCGCTCTACGAGCAGTCTTACGCCGTTGCCGACGTACATACGCACTTCTTCAACGGTATGCGTGGGAAAGCCGTATTGCGCCAGCATATAATTCACGCTGTCGGTCAGATCCTCAAGCGTATTTAAAAGAGTTCCGTCAAGGTCGAATATTATAGTGTCTATCACTTGCAAGTCCCCGTAAAAAACCGCCTTCGGCTTTGCCAATCGGCGCAGCCGCGGCGGCGGTCGTTACTTTAAGTTTCAGTCGTACAGCTTTGAAACCGGCAGATCCGCGAAGATGCTTTCAATCGCCTCGGCGAATATCGGAGCAACGGACACTTCCTTTATCTTGGAAAGCTTCTTCTCCTGCGGCAGCTCTATGGTATTGAGAACGTATATCTCTTTAAGAACAGAATTTTCCAGCCGCTCTATGGCAGGGCCCGACAGCACCGCGTGCGTACAGCAGGCGTACACCTCGGTAGCTCCGCCTATATCGACCAGCGCCCGCGCGCCCTGCGTGATGGTGCCGGCGGTATCGATCATGTCGTCCACCATGAGGCAGACCTTTCCGCGGACGTCGCCCACAATGTTCATTACTTCCATTACGTTGGCCTTAGGTCTGCGCTTGTCCACTATGGCGAGCGAAGCGTTAAGCTTCTGCGCCATCTGTCTTGCGCGTCCCACGCTGCCCACGTCGGGGGAAACGACTACAATCTCGTTCTTCATGAACGCTTCCTTCTGTATCGCCTTGCACAGAACTGGGATACCGAGAAGGTGATCGACGGGAATATCGAAAAAACCCTGCAGCTGAGGCGCGTGAAGATCCATCGTAAGCACCCGGTCGGCTCCCGCGCTGGTAATGAGGTCGGCAACAAGCTTGGCGGTAATGGGATCGCGCGCGCGCGCCTTTCTGTCCTGGCGCGCATATCCGAAATACGGGATAACCGCTGTTATGCGGCCGGCGGAAGCGCGGCGTAGCGCGTCTATCATTACAAGCAGTTCCATCAGGTTATCGTTGACCGGCTGGGATGTGGACTGAATAACGAATACGTCGCAGCCTCTTACCGTCTCTCCGATATGAACGCTGCATTCGCCGTCGGAAAATTTGCCCACTTCGGCGTCGGCAAGATGCATCTTGAGCCGCTCGGCTATTGCGCCTGCCAGCTGACCGCATGCATTACCCGCGAAAAGTTTGATCTGATTACCGTGTGCTATCATAGTTCTTCCTCCGAAAGTATTTCTTTATTTATCTTGTTTGCGGAACTTGTTGCCCTGCCATTCCGGCTTGACCGTCTGCCTTGCGCGAGCAACCGCAAGAGCGTCGGGCGGAACCCCGTCGGTAAGCGTAGAGCCGGCGGCGATAAACGCTCCGTCGCCCACTTTGATGGGAGCGATCAGGTTACAGTTGGAACCGATGAATACGTTGTTTCCGACCAACGTCTTGTGCTTGTTTTTTCCGTCGTAATTGCAGAACACCACGCCGCAGCCGACGTTGCAGCCGCTGCCCATTTCGCAGTCGCCGACGTAAGTCAGATGCGAAATTTTGCTGCCGTTGCCTATGATGCTCTTTTTTATCTCCACGAAATCGCCTATGCGGCAGTCGTCGCCTATCACGCTGTCCGGACGGATATACGCAAACGGCCCGACTTTAGTGCGCTTACCTATAAAACTTGAGTACAGCCGTGAGGAATCGACCGTCGCTCCGTCGTCTATGACGCAGTTCTCGATGACGTTGCCGCACTTCAGGGTAACGCCGTCGCCTATTACCGTATTGCCCAGCACCGTATTGCCCGGCGCAATGCGCACGTTTTTGCCTATCTTTACGTCCGAACCGATAAAAGCCGACTGACTGTCTTCGAAATAGACGCCGTTCTCCATATGAAAAGCGATTATGCGGCTTTTGAGCACGTCGGTGATAAGCTGTATCTGTTTGTAATTGAATGCAGTTATGAAATCTTCTTCCTCGAGATAGAAGGTCTGCTCGGTATAAATTTTATCGACGGACATAAGAAAAGCCGTCCTGAAGACGTATCCTCTCGTCATCTTAAGTACGTTCTGCCCGTTCTCTTCCAACGCGGCGACCGCGTCGACGACGCTGCGCTTGGATATGAGCGGCGTATCGGAATACAGAACTACTGTGTACTGATCGGATAAGTCCAGAAACGGCCTCACTGCCAACGGTACGGGCGTCTCTCCGCCGTAATCGACCGCTGCGATAAAGCTGCCTGAGAGCGCTATTTTGACCCAGTCCAGCATCGATTTGCCTAAAATCTCGATGTCAGACGTCCTGCCTATCTTGGGATAGGAAGTATTCAGGATAATACCGCGGAAATTGTCCATAACCTCATTATACAATTGTTATTACAAAAAGTCAAACAAAAAATCGGCTGTCGGAGCGTTTCGTTAAGTTACGCCAGAGATTTGAAAAATTTGTCGCACTCCCCTACCCATGCCGCCGCGCGCTCGTTGACGGTATCCACGCGCTCGTCGCAAACCGAAAGGCCGTGAACGCCGTGAGGATAAACGTGTACCTCGAACGGTATGTGCAGACGCGCGTAAGCCGCAGCGGTCACTAATGTATTTATGCTGTTGACGCACGAATCGTCCGCAGTATGCCAGAAAAATGCCGGCGGATTAAGCTCGCTGACGTGTTTTTCTATGCTCAGCGCCTGTACGTCGGCGTCGTTTTCGTCGTATTGCTTGCCCAGCAGATTGGCAAACGAGCCTTCGTGAGCTATCTCCCTGTCTCCCGACAGTACCGCGTAGCAGAGCGCGACGCCGTCGATCTTTGAATCGGGTTTAGCTTTGAGATACCCTTCGTAAGGAATACTGTGCCAGTAATCGGCGAGAGTCCCGGCCAGATGTCCGCCCGCCGAAAAGCCCATTGCGAACACTTTGCCGTTGACGTGCAGTTTTGCGGCGTTTTTCCTTATGTAATCGACCGCGCAAGCCGCCTGTATCAGCGGTATCGGGTGTCTCACGTCGGGCGCGACGTTATATTTAAGCACAAACGTCACATAGCGCCTGTTATAAAACTCGAGAGCAAGCGGCTCGCCCTCGCGCGCGGACACCATGCCGTAGCCTCCGCCGGGAATAACCAGCAGAGCGGGCAGCGTTTCGGGTTTTTTTTCGGGATTTTCCTCGGGAACATACGCCGTGAGCGTACATTTCGTCTTAACGGGAATACCGTACATTGAATTGAGTTCGACCGTTTCGATAAGCATAATCTTTCTCCCTTAAGTTAAGATTGTGAGATCAATTGCATTATAACACTTTATACCCGCATTGTCTATTATACTGAACGAAAAAATAAGATTTGCCGCCGGCCGCAATATCATGCAAAGCGCCGCGCCGGGCAAAAGCCGCACGGCGTAACGCGGCAATCTCCCACAAAACGCGCCGGACAAAAGGACTAACGTGGCGTAAAAAGCAATATAATAGAAGAAAAAGCGCGCGGAAAAGCGCGTTTTATCCGCATATGCGGCCGAAATTGTTTTTATTCGTAAAAGCATGGGCGCGATTACAAAAACGCCCTATTGTCTTAAGTGGACTGCCGGCTTTCTTCCTGTTATAATAACGCCGTAAAGAAATTACGGAGGCAGAAAAAATGAAAACCACAATAATGATCGCCGATGATAACAAGGACTTTCTTTCCGAAGCGGAAAAATATTTTTCTTCGCGTCCCGACTGTGAAGTTGTGGCTACCGCACGCGACGGAGCCGAAGCGCTCAAGATACTCGAAACGACCGAGCCCGATGTACTGCTGCTTGATCTGGTCATGCCCAACCTCGACGGGTTTTCCGTTCTGGAGCAGATGGACAAGCGCAACACGCGCATAATAGTCGTGTCCGCGCTCAGTCAGGACGCCTTTATCGCCAAGGCGATGAGTCTGGGCGCAGACTATTACATGATGAAGCCGGTATCCATGGCTAACCTGTCCGCAAGAGTTTTCGATTCGCCGGCAAAACGCCGCGAAGGCGCCGTTTCCGCGCTGAGATCCAAGTCGATGGACGAGAAAATCACCAACGTTTTCATTACGGTGGGAATTCCCGCGCATATAAAAGGCTATCAGTTCCTGCGCGAGGCGGTCAAAATGACGATAGTCAATCCCGACATAATAAATTCCATAACCAAGCGGCTTTATCCCGACGTCGCGGCAAAATTTTCCACAAGCCCTTCTAAAGTCGAACGCGCCATACGCCACGCGATCGAAGTCGCCTGGAACCGCGGCAAGATCGAGAATATCAACTCGCTGTTCGGCGTGAGAGTATATTCGCAGCACGAAAAGCCCACCAACGGCGAGTTTATCGCGCTGGTAGCCGACAAAATGCTTTTGGAAAGCGTATAATCGGCTTCGCTATAAAAAACGCTTTTCTGCATCCGTTTAAAAAAACGGCCGATAAGCGCAATGAGCGCGTATCGGCCGCCGAAAAATTCTTTTTACCGTGCATCCGCCGTCGACAGACCGTACCGAGGCGATTGCCCGCCAGCCGGCTCCTTTAAAGCTACCTTGTGGCACACGCTGCGCTCCGCTTAGTGCTGCTGCGTTCCCGCCCTGACACGGTTCACGGTGCATCGTTGCACAAGACCTTACTATCAACACCGCTTAACGGGGTCTGCCCTCCATACGGTAAGCCTCGGGCGGCGTTCAGCCCCACTGTAGCGGATTGTGGGTACAGGGCACCGCTGGCTCCCCGCCTAGCACGGCAGAATCAGTATACTATAAATTGTCGGGATTATCAAGCGTTTTTAAGCAAAATATCCCTATGTTTTTTCAATGCACGGCCGAAAAAATGCTTTTTCGCTTGACAAACCGCATATATTCGGGTTATACTATATAACAATCAACTACTGATTATAAAGGCTGTGACCGGATAAGAAACCGTGCGGTAAGTTACCCCAGAGAGTCGCCTCAGAGGCTGTAAGGGCGGCGTAACGATGTACGGATATAGCTCCTCCGCGAGCCTCCGCCCCGAAAAGAACTTAAAGGACGGACGTAAAGCCGCACGTTACAGCGGCAGCAAGCGGCGCGTTGTCCGACGCGCAAGCTGAGTGGTACCGCGGTTCCCCCGTCTCAGAACTTCTGTTTTGGGACGGATTTTTTATAACCGAGGTACGAAATAAAATAGCGAGGTTTTTGCTTATGAAATTGAAAGGTGCTGAGATTATAGTCAAATGTCTGCTCGAACAGAAAGTGGACTGCGTTTTCGGCTACCCCGGCGGTCAGATAATCGATACGTTCGACGCGCTTTACCGGCTGGGCGGCGATATACGACAGATCCTCACCGCGCACGAACAGGGCGCTACGCACGCAGCCGACGGTTATGCGCGCGCAACCGGCAAAACGGGAGTCGTCATAGCCACTTCCGGTCCGGGAGCTACAAATCTCGTAACAGGTATAGCGACCGCTTACATGGACAGCGTTCCGCTGGTGGCGATAACAGGCAACGTGCCCGTCTCTCTGCTCGGCCGCGACAGCTTTCAGGAAGTGGATATCGCCGGCGTGACAATGCCTATCACCAAGCACAATTATATTGTAAAAGACGTGCGCGAACTCGCCCCCACTCTGCGCGAAGCTTTCAGGATAGCCGCTTCGGGCAGGCCGGGGCCGGTGCTTGTGGACGTTCCCAAAAACGTTCAGCAGGCAGAGACAGAATATACGGAGGCCGAAATAGAAAAACCGGTACATAAGCTGCGCGAACAGGATATGTCTGCCGCGATCGGAATTATAAATTCGGCAAAGAGGCCTTATCTCTATCTCGGCGGCGGCGTCATTTCTTCAGGAGCCGGAGCCGAAGTAGCCGCGCTTGCCGAAAAACTCGGCGCGCCCATCGCCTCGTCCGCAATGGGACTGGGCGCCGTGCCTACGTCGCACCCCAACTATATGGGACTGATAGGTATGCACGGCCATAAAGGAGTTGCGCGCACTCTGGGAAAGAGCGACGCCCTGATAGCGATCGGCGCGCGGTTTTCCGACCGCGTCGCAGGCAACCGCACCGGGTTTATGAAAAACGCCAGAATAGTTCATATAGACATAGACGCGGCCGAGATAGACAAGAACGTTGCGAGCCACGCCCATATCACCGGCGACGTAAAAACCGTACTCAACCGTATTCTGCCTCTCATAAAGCCCTCGTCTGATAAGAACTGGCTGGCTCAGGTGCGGCAGGAGAACGATAAGTATCCGCTTGAGGACAGCGGTTACGCGCTCTGTCCGAGGGCGATACTGCGCGCCGTCAACAAGCTTAAGACTCCCGATACGGTCATAGCGACCGATGTCGGACAGCACCAGATGTTTGCCGCCCAGACGATAAACTTCGACAAGCCGCGCACATGGCTCTCCAGCGGCGGACTGGGCACTATGGGCTACGGCATGGGCGCCGCGATAGGCGGAGCCATGGGTTCTGGCAAGCCGGTAGTGCTTATTACCGGCGACGGATCGTTCCATATGAATATGAACGAGCTGGTGACGGCGTCAAAGCTGGGACTGCCGATAACGGTGCTCATATTCAACAATCACACGCTGGGCATGGTAAGGCAGTGGCAGACGCTGTTCTACGGCAGGCGCTACTCCTCCACAACCCTTCAGCTTCCCACCGATTACGTCAAGCTCGCCGAAGCGCTGGGCGCAAAAGGCATGACGCTTACCAGAAACGAAGATATAGAAGACGTTCTCTCAAAGGCAATGTCGGCAGGCACTCCCGTCGTCGTCGACTGCCGTATTGTGGAAAACGAAATGGTTCTGCCCATGATTCCGCCCGGAAAGGGAATGGAAGACATGATAGGAAGTCTCAGTGAGCTGGAGGAAAACTGATATGAAAGAGACGCAGCATATAATTTCGGCGCTGGTAGCCAATAAATCGGGCGCGCTGACGCGCATTTCCGGACTGTTCGCAAGGCGCGGATACAATATTGACAGCCTTTCGGTATGCGCTACCGATTCGGCGAAGCTTTCACGCATGACCATTACCACCACCGCCGACGAAAGCACCGTTCAGCAGATAATTAAGCAGCTGGACAAGCTGTACGACGTAATCAAAGTGACGGAACTTTCCAAAAATACGAGCGTTACGCGCGAACTGCTCATGGTAAAGATAGTTACCGAGCCTAAGCAGCGCCCCGAGATCGAAGCGACGTGCAATATGTATAAAGCCAAGCTGATCGACGTCAGCCCCGATTCCACCATACTCGAGCTCACAGGAGAACCCAACAAGCTTGACGGTTTTCTCAACGTCGTGCGCGATTACGGTATAATCGAGCTTACGCGCACGGGCATGAGCGCCCTGCAGCGCGGCAAAGGTTCGATAAACGATCTCACCGATTACAACGAAACTGTATAATTTTATCCGGTAAATACTATACGAGAGGTAATAAAACAATGTCTAAGGAAAAACTCGGCGGTTGCGAAAAAGCGCCTCAAAGGTCGCTGTATAAAGCGCTCGGTATGTCCGACGCGGAACTCGATAAACCAATAATCGCCATAATCAGCGCGAAAAGCGAGATCGTGCCGGGACATATGCATCTCGACAGAATCTCCGACGCGGTCAAGGCGGGAGTTTACTCCGCCGGAGGCACCCCCGTCGTCATACCCTCCATCGGTATATGCGACGGCATAGCGATGGGCCATTCCGGTATGAAATACTCCCTCCCCTCGCGCGAGCTTATCGCCGACTCGGTCGAAAGTATGCTGATAGGCCACGCGTTCGACGGCGTTGTGCTTATCCCCAACTGCGATAAGATCGTTCCCGGTATGCTCATGGGCGCGGCGCGCGTCAATATTCCTACCGTCATGGTCTCGGGCGGTCCTATGGAAAGCGGCGTTTACCGCGGACGTAAAGTCTCGCTGTCGTCCATGTTCGAAGCGGTCGGACAGGTTAAAGCCGGCGCCATTTCGCTCGACGATCTCAACGAGCTTGAAAACTGCGCCTGCCCCGGCTGCGGCAGCTGCTGCGGAATGTATACCGCCAACTCGCTCAACTGTCTCGCCGAAGCGCTCGGCATAGCGCTGCCCGGAAACGGCACGATACTGGCGACTTCGGCCGAACGCATAAGACTGGCAAAGCGCGCCGGCGAAGCGATCATGAATCTGGTTGCCAAGGACGTCACTCCGCGCATGATCTTAAAGCGCGAATCGTTCATAAACGCGCTGACTCTCGACATGGCGATAGGCGCTTCCACCAATACGGTGCTTCACCTCTTCGCTCTCGCAGACGAATGCGGCGTGTCGCTCGACCTCGATCTGGTGCAGAAGATAAGCGATTCGACGCCCAACCTCTGCAAGCTTTCCCCCGCCACCGAGAACGATATGGCCGAGCTCAACCGTGCGGGCGGCATAATGGCTGTGCTCAGAGAGCTCGATTCCAAAAAGCTCATAAACGGCGAAATGATCACCGTAACCAACCGTCCGCTCAACCGCTCTTACCGCGGCGCGCGTATTCTCGACGAATCGGTCATTCACCCCATTTCCGCTCCCATCAGTCCGGTCGGCGGCATAGCGGTGCTGAAAGGCAATATCGCCGAGGACGGCGCGGTCGTCAAGCGCAGCGCCGTAGCGCCCGAAATGCTCAAGGCCATCACCAAAACGGCGCGCGTGTTCGACTGCGAGGAGGACGCCGTTTCGGCGATACTCGACGGGCGCATCAATAAGGGCGAAGTCGTCGTCATTCGTTACGAAGGGCCAAAAGGCGGACCCGGTATGCGCGAAATGCTGTCCCCCACTTCCGCTCTCGTCGGCATGGGGCTGGATAAGGACGTGGCGCTTATAACCGACGGCCGTTTTTCGGGCGCTACGCGCGGCGCGGCGATAGGTCATGTCTGCCCCGAATCCGCAGTAGGCGGCAAGATCGCGCTCATCCGCGACGGCGACAAGATCGATATCGACATATCAAAGGGCAAGCTCAATCTCGACGTGAGCGCGAAAGAGCTTCAGTCCCGCATGAAAAAATGGAAACCCAAGGATACCGCTCCGTCCGGCTATCTTCTCAGGTACGCAAATCTCGTCACTTCGGCCGATAAAGGCGCGGTGTTCCGCAAAAAATTCTGATATACTGAAGCTATCAAGTCAAGCAGGAGCATACTATGGCAATGACAATGACTCAAAAAATTCTGGCTGCGAAAGCCGGACTGAAAGAAGTCGTACCGGGTCAGCTGATTACGGCTTCTCTCGACGTGGTTCTGGGGAATGATATTACCTCTCCGGTCGCCATACGCGAATTCAAAAAAGCCGGCATAAAAAAAGTGTTCGATAAGGACAAGATATGTCTCGTTATGGATCATTTCGTGCCGAATAAGGACATAAAAAGCGCTCAGCAGTGCAAGTGCTGCCGCGAATTCGCCGCCGAGGAATCGCTGTCCAATTTCTACGACGTGGGCGAAATGGGCATCGAACACGCGCTTCTCCCCGAAAAGGGGCTGGTAACCGCCGGCGACGCAGTCATAGGAGCAGACTCTCACACCTGTACTTACGGCGCTTTAGGCGCTTTCTCGACAGGCGTCGGCTCGACCGACATGGCTTACGCGATGGCGACCGGCAAGCTCTGGTTCAGAGTGCCGGGCGCGATAAAAGTCGTGCTGTCAAACCGTCCCGCTCCGCACATCACCGGCAAGGATATCATTCTGCACCTTATCGGACTCATCGGTGTGGACGGCGCGCTGTACCGCTCGCTCGAATTCTGCGGCGACGTCGGCTATCTCGGTATTGACGACCGTTTCACCATCTGCAACATGGCGATCGAGGCGGGCGCCAAAAACGGGATATTCCCCGTCGACGGCGTGACGCTCGAATATCTCAGCGGCCGCGCCGTAAGACAGCCGGTCGCTTACTCCGCCGACGATGACGCAGTTTATGAGCGCGTAGTCGAAATCGACATGAGCGCGTTAAAGCCCACCGTCGCTTTCCCCCACCTGCCCGAGAATACGCGCACCGTCGACGAAGCGGGCGACATACGCATAGATCAGGTGGTAATCGGCTCATGCACGAACGGCCATATTTCCGATCTGCGTATTGCTGCGGAGGTTCTGAAAGGCCGCAAAGTCGCAAAGGGAGTGCGCACAATCGTAATACCTGCAACCCAGACGATCTATCTGGAGGCGCTTAAAGAGGGCCTCATCGAAACGTTCATCACGGCCGGCGCGGTAGTATCCACTCCGACCTGCGGACCGTGTCTGGGCGGTTATATGGGTATTCTTGCCGAAAACGAACGATGCGTCGCCACCACCAACCGCAATTTCGTAGGACGTATGGGGCATATTTCCAGCGAAATTTATCTCGCGTCGCCTTACGTTGCCGCCTGCAGCGCGGTACTCGGCAAAATAGGCGTGATCGACTGAGTAACGGAGGCAATAGTAATATGAAACTCAAAGGAAAAGTTTTCAAGTTCGGCGACAACATCGACACCGACGTTATTATTCCGGCAAGATACCTCAACATCGCGGACGTCGGCGAGCTGTCCTCTCACTGCATGGAGGACATAGACGCAACGTTCGCTTCGCGCGTGCAAAAAGGCGACATTATCGTAGGCGGAGACAACTTCGGCTGCGGATCGAGCCGCGAACACGCGCCCCTGTCCATAAAGACGTGCGGCGTAAGCTGCGTGATCGCAAAAAGCTTCGCGCGCATATTTTACCGCAACTCGATCAATATCGGTCTGCCCATTCTCGAATGTCCCGAAGCCGACGAAATAGCCGCCTCGGACGTGGTGGAAGTTGACCTCGATACCGGTATCGTTTCGGATAAAACCAGCGGCAAAACATACCGTGCGGCGGCGTTTCCGCCCGAAATTCAGCAAATAATCAAAGCGGGCGGGCTGCTTAAAACCTTATAACGGGAGACGTTCATGAAATACAGTATCGCAGTAATAAAAGGCGACGGCATCGGTCCCGAAATCACCGAAGCCGCCATAGAAGTGCTTAACGCCGTAGGACTCAAATTCGGGCACGAGTTCGCTTATTCCTATCCGCTTATGGGCGGCGCGGCGATCGACGCGACAGGCGTTCCTCTGCCTGACGAAACGGTCAGCATATGCAAAGCGGCCGACGCGGTGCTGCTGGGCGCTGTCGGCGGCCCTAAATGGGACGCTCTGCCCGGCGACAAAAGGCCGGAAAAAGGTCTGCTGGGAATACGCAGCGCGCTGGGACTTTACGCCAACCTGCGCCCCGCTCTGCTCTACCCCGAACTGTCGGCAGCTTCCCCTTTGCGCACCGATATTTCTTCGGCAGGCATCGACCTCATAGTGGTGCGCGAGCTCATCGGCGGCATTTATTTCGGCGACCGCGGTTCAAGACAGGGCAGATACGGCGAGGAAGCCTTCGATACCGAAAGCTATTCCGCTTTCGAGGTGGAACGCATAGCAAAAGTCGCGTTCGATCTGGCGAGAAAACGCCGCGGCAAAGTGACAAGCGTGGACAAAGCCAATGTTCTCGACAGCTCGAGGCTGTGGCGCGCTACCGTCGCTTCGGTGGCAAAACAGTACCCCGACATTACCCTCGAAAATATGTTCGTCGACAACTGCGCGATGCAGCTGGTAAAAAATCCGGCTCAGTTCGACGTGCTCCTGACCTCTAATATGTTCGGCGACATACTCAGCGACGAGGCGGCAATGATTACCGGCTCGATAGGACTGCTCCCCTCTTCAAGCGTGGGCGAAAAGTATGCGCTGTACGAGCCGATCCACGGCTCCGCGCCCGATATCGCCGGCACGGATACCGCCGACCCCATCGCGACGATACTTTCGGCGTCCATGCTGCTTTCCATGTCGCTGCACCTTTCCGAGGAAGCCGCGGCCGTTGACAACGCTATCAAGAAAGTGCTGTCCGAAGGCTGGCGTACTCCCGATATATGCGGAGAGGGCTGCAAAAAAGTCGGCTGCCGTCTCATGGGCAAGCTGATAGCCGAACGCCTTTAAGAGCCGGCTTTCTAAGCGGTCACCATTCTTTTTAAGCTTCAGTTTAAATCTGTGAATGGCGCCAACCGAAAGCGCTGCTGTATCTAATTGCTTTTACACAGACTTAAAGCGCGGCAGCATCTCGTTCCTTTTGTTGTTACACAGACTTAAAGCGCGGTAATGCGACTCCGGCAAAAAAACGATAAACAAAAATTTCAATTCCCCGCAAGTTGGACTCTTGCGGGGAATTTTAAAATATCGGTTATTTATAGGGAAATTCGTGCAACTGCACTTTTTATCGATTACGCAACGGTCGTTCAGCGAAAGCTTATGCTCGTCTCCATAAGGCTGCCGCCGCGCATATACCCCATATTAACGCCTTTTTCCTCGCCCGTAGCTTTATAAAGCGCCGCCGTCATCGCAATATACCCGTCTGCAGCTCTGTCTCCTATGGAAACGATTACGTCTCCTTTTACGAGCTCCGAGCATACCGTGCCGTCGAACGAGTCCGTTACGGTAAAACCGGAAGGCGTGAAGCTTCCGGTAAAGCCGAGAGCGACCGACTGGGCCGAAGCTTTTAATGTGGACGTATTCATGGTAAGCGATATGACGTTGCTCACATAAGGGAGCTGACCGCTTGCGCCGTCTGCGTAACGCGCTACGGCCAGAGAGTATACGGCGTCGGCTATCTCGGCCGGTATCATATAATTGGCGTCGACCACGGGGCGGCCGTTGTCATCGCTGACGATTTGCTGAGCAAATCCTATCCCGAGAAAATTTCCTTCGGCGTCGACTACGGGACAGCCGGAACAGCCGGCGTTTACAGCGGACGTAGTGGCCGATACCGCCAGACATCTGCCGTCTTTGGTCACTATCCGCTCAGCGTCCGACAGGATACCGTCAAACGCCGCCAGACCGGCGCCCGACGAATTGCCTATAGCGAGCGTGGCGCATCCTGCAGCCGGCGTAAAGCGGCACGACGCGCGCAGATCGGCGAAGTCGCGCTGCGGCGGCGACTCGACCAGCAGAACGGCGACGTCGTAGGCACTGTCATAGCCTATCAGTTCGGCGCCGTAAGCAAAATCGGCGTCCCCGTAAAAGCGCAGAGATAACAGCGATTTGTCAAAATCGCCGCCGAAAATATGATAACAGGTAAGCATTATCTGCGCCCCGTCGTATCGGGTATAAACAAATGCGGTAGCAACTTCGTCGCCGTATCTCAGCTCCGCCACGTTGGGCGCTACAGCGGCAAAGCCGTCCTCAAACGAGACGGCGCCCTGTACAGTATAGTTATTGACCGTATCGCCGCACGCGGCAAGCGACAACGCTATGAGCGTTACCAACAGATATGTTAATTTGCGCATGTTATTCTCCGACTAAACACGGTAAATATTCCCTTTTGCCCGGTAATAATCAGCGTAAACGTGTCCTTCTGTATCCTTCCAGTCTATGGGATCAAAGCCGTTTTCACTGAGAAAAGCGTTTACCTTGGAAAAAGGACGCGACCCGAAAAAGCCGCGCGACGCCGAAAGCGGACTGGGATGAGGCGAGCATACTATAAAATGACGGGCGTCTATAAGGTTCTTTTTAGCTATCGCATTGGCGCCCCACAGAATAAACGCCACCGGCCTTGCGCGTTTGTTAAGCGCGCTTATGACCGCGTCGGTAAACGTCTGCCAGCCCAGCTCGGCGTGCGACTGCGGCATACCGCTCCTTACGCTCAGCACGGTGTTGAGAAGCAGTACTCCCTGTTTTGCCCAGCCGAGAAGAGTGCCGCAAGCGGGCGGCGGACACCCGATATCGGACGACAGCTCCTTAAAAATATTGATAAGCGACGGCGGAAGCGGCACTCCGTCGCTTACGGCAAAAGCCAGTCCGTTGGCTTGTCCCTCTCCGTGATAAGGATCCTGCCCCAGTATCACCGCTTTAACCTGATCGTAATCGACTGTCTTTAACGCGGCGTAAATAAGATCGAACGGCGGAAAAACTCTGTACCTGGCATACTCCGCCTTCACGTTCTGCTCCAGCTTCTGAAAATACGGTTTGGTGCGCTCCTCTTCGAGATACTTGTCCCACCCGTTACCTATTATCATATCGTCCTCCGTCTGTCATTATACAACAAAACGGAAAAAAACGCAAGCGATGCGGCGCAAAGGACGCCTACGCGCTTTTAAAGAGCTCAGAGCCGCAGTCAGAAGTTATTGAGGAAAAGTAGTCATAGCTCCCTCGTCGCAGCCGCTGTCGTCAGAGTTAAGTCCTATCAGCAGACCTATGATCAATATTTCGTTGAGATTGCCGTATACCGAACCGTCGCATGACGATTCGTTCGACATCAGCAAAACAAGCAACAGCAATCTGAATATTTCTTCCTGACCCATGCTCCCTCCCAATCGACTATATGCGCCGTTTTTCCCGTTTATACGTCAAAACGCAATTATTACATTATTTTATAATATATACATGGAAAATATGCTTGCCGACAAAAAAACGCGCGCGCTCATATCCGAATACGTTCCGCCGGCCGATACGCTTTCGGCTTTGGCCGACCTGTTCGCACTGCTTGCCGACGCCAACCGGCTGAAGATAGTTTCAGCCTTGTCAATCTCCAGCCTTTGCGTCTCCGATCTGTCCGCGCTGATAGGCATAAATCAGACAACCCTTTCTCATCAGCTTACGGCAATGCGGCGGCAGAACATACTAGATAAGCGCAGACAGGGCAAAATCTCTTTCTACTACATAAAAAACAAAGCCGTGCTCGACATTATGCTGTCGGCAACGTCTTTCGTTTAAGCTTTAAAGCGTCCCCTCCTTATCATAACGAGTAAACGCCGCAAAGACCGTAAATTCTGCTCGATAAGAACAGCGCAGAGCTCTGAGCATAGACTGTTACAGCAAAAGTCCGAACCGTAATAAAGCGAGGTTCGGACTTTTATTGTCTGCACGGTAACGGAAGCGCGAAAAATCTACATTCTTTCAACGGCTTTCATCAATATGAGCCGCATACCGTTTTTAAGCGTTCTGCGCACGCAGTCGGTAAGCAGCAGCCTTGCGCGAGTAACCTGCTCGGCTTCTCCGGCCACGCGGTGATCGATATAAAAACGGTTGAAGCTCTGAGCCAGATCGATAAGATATTTGGAAATTATGCTGGGCTCGTATTTTTCGGCCGCGTCGACCACAGTTTCGTCGAATCGGTTTATAAGAGTTATCACCGCGTCGCTCTCGTCGTCGGTCAGCAGCGAAAAGTCGGCGTTTACGTCCGCGGCGCATCCGCATTTGCGCTGCACGCTTGCCGCTCTGGCGTAAGTATACTGCAGATACGGTCCCGTTTCGCCGTCGAAATTGAGCGCTTTATCGAACGAGAACACCATATCCTTTATGCGCGCCGTAGAAAGAGCCATAAACAGCACCGCTCCTACGCCGACTGCTTCGGCAGTCGCCTGCTTATCGGCAAGCCCCGGGCTTTTTTCCTCAATGATGTCGGCGGCCTTTGATACCGCGGTATCCAGCACGTCTTTAAGAAAGACAACGTTTCCGCTTCTGGTGCTCAGCGCGCCGCGCCCCTCAAGCGATACCATTCCGAACGGAACATGAACGCAGTCGGACGCCCACTCGCGGCCCATAAGCTCAAGCACTTTGAAAACCTGCTTGAAATGGAGCGTCTGCTGATACGCCACGACGTAAAGGTTCCTGTAAAAATCGTAAGTATCGTGGCGGTAACACGCCGCGGCCAGATCGCGCGTAGCGTACAGAGATGCTCCGTCGGACTTGAGTATAAGGCAGGGCGGCATACCGTACTCGTCGAGATTAACCACTTCGGCGCCTTCGCTTTCGGTAAGCAGACCTTTTGCCTTCAGCTCGTCGATGACAGGCTGCATTTTGTCGTTGTAAAAGCTTTCGCCCGCATAAGAGTCAAACGATATTCCCAGCCTGTCGTAAACCTTCTCCACGT
>CASFJH010000063.1 GCA_949294845.1 uncultured Bacillota bacterium
CGGAATCGGACCGGGGAATGAAGGCTTTGCAGGCCTCTGCCTTACCGCTTGGCTATGGTGCCGTATGGAGCGGAAGACGAGATTCGAACTCGCGACATTTGCCTTGGCAAGGCAACGCTCTACCACTGAGCCACTTCCGCAAACATTCAAGCGCTTATATAATATATCAAAATCCCGTGCAAAAGGCAAGTGTTTTTCGGGCGGTTTTCCAAATAAAATAAAAATTTTGCGCGATACTTTATATTAGTATTCTTCTTTAGAGTAATGTGTTACGACAAAACGCGTTATTTTTTGCGTGAGTTTTATTTCGCGGCGGCGCGTAAAAACCCGAAGCGAGGCATACAATAGCTTAGAGGATTAATGAGACGAATATGTATCAGGTAAAAATAAGCGCCGATTGCAGATACGGAGACTGGATTGCGGCTCTGGACAAATATTTTAAACCCAGACTGAAGAACGCTGGAGGAATATCCGCTGCTTTTTCGGAACACGGCAGAGTCAGTCTGTCTGTAGCCGGCGAGAACGTTAACCGTCATGCTCTCAACGAACTCATAAAGGCGGGAGTTACCGAAATTTTCACTACCGTAGTAAAAATGCGTTATATTTCCGAACGACTTAAAAGGAATAATCTGAGCGACAAGACGTACCGTCTGCTATTGCATACGCTTGTGGCTTTCGACAGGGAATGCGAATACGAAATACTCGGCAAATTAATTACTTCCGGCGCCGACATTAATCTGGACGGCTGGTATAATTTTCGCATAGGCTCCCTTAAAAAACGCTGGGACGAGATAAGTGTTCTCACCAGCGAAAACTCGTTATATCTGAACAACGAGAGTAATCTAAACGAGCTTCTCAGATTTCTTATAAGCGCGGTCAACCCCAAGATTATGCGGCTGGAAATCGCCGAAACTCCCGAAGGGTTTACCATGCGCGGAGAACCGGGAAAAGGGCTGCTGGACATTCACGGGCTGACAAACGAACAACTGCTTTTGTATTTGATAGATCTCGCGCCAATTGAATTGGTAATACGCGGAGATATATCGGACAGAAGTTTAGATATTCGGTTACGCGAGCTTTTTGACGCCAAAGGGATATAGACGAACATATAAGCCTTGTTTTTTTGTTAAATTGACATAAAACCGCATTATTTTGCTTGCAAAATTTCCGTAATTATGGTAAATTATTCGTATCATTTCAAACGGAGATCAATTATGTTCACTAATTTAGTAGGGGCTCTCGGAGCAGAACAGATCATTCTTATCGTATTGCTGGCTGTCATGGTTGTGGTTCTTATCGTTCTTCCCATGTTCACCAACAAACGCCGCAACAAGGCTGTAAATGAACTTTATGACTCGATACGGCCGGGCGATGTGATCAAGACAGTCGGCGGTATAATCGGCGAAGTTAAGGAAGTCCGTCAGATCACGCCGGTAGACAAACAGATGGTGATCGAGACCGGCGATGATGGAAGCAAAACCACAATGGTGTTCGATATTCAGGCAGTATATCAGGTCATGAGCAAGGCCAATGCTCCGGCTCCGGCTGCGGAAGCGCCTGCCGAACCCGTAAAGACCGAAGCCGCTGCCGACGAAAAGTCCGAAGCGACCGCCGAGGTCGAGACGGAAAAAAAGGAAGCTGAAAAAAATTAACGCCGCCGAGACAAGCGCGCTGTAATAACGGCGAATACCTCCGCATAGACTATTGTAGACAAGTCATTGCGGAGGTTTTTTATGTCCGGAGAAAAAGTAAAAACTCACAGCGCCGTATTCGAGATAATCAAGAGCGTCATAGTTGCCGTGATAATTTCGCTCGCGCTTATTTTGCTCGCTGCGCTCTTGATCAAGGTCTGCAATATTCCAACGTCGGCGATACCGATTATTAATCAGGCGATAAAGGCGCTCAGCGTTCTGGTAGCCTGTATGGTGTGTCTAAAGACGCCGCAGAACGGCTGGCTTAAGGGAATAGCGGTAGGCCTCGCGTATATAATTATAGCGTTCGTCATATTTTCGCTTTTGGACGGCGCGTTCGACTGGAGCCTTAAGATTCTAAACGACGTTGCTATAGGAAGCGTTACCGGCGCGCTGAGCGGAATAATCGCCGCAAACGTAAGAAAATAAAAAAAACTTGGATTAAATATGCGATTGCCACCGCAAAACACTTGCGAAACATCGGTTAATTTAGTATAATGATACTATAAATTTTAAGGTACGGAGGCAATTATGAAGCATATAAACGTCGTTGCGAAAGATACCATCCGTCGCGGATGCGGCACGGGTTGCGGCGAATGTCAGACCAGCTGTCAGTCGGCTTGCAAGACCAGCTGCACCGTCGGCAATCAGAAGTGCGAACAGCAGGTCAAGGTGAACGTGAAGAGAAAGGAAGAGGCTATTTAAGGCGGAACGACTTTGGTACATACTTTCGAATGTCTAGGCCGCCGCTTTGCGATCGATTCGGAGAGCGGATCGGTATTCGAGACAGATGACATAACTGAAAAGCTTTTGGAATCTCCCAATGCAAGGTTGGGAGATTTTTCCGATTTTCCGTTCGGGCAAAAAGCGGCCGAATACGGCGTTTCCGAAGCTAATCTGCGCGACGCTGCGGCCGAACTTACCGAACTGTACAAAGCCGGAATACTGTTCAGACCGCAGCCGGAATACGCCGAGCCCGTTTATCACGGAATAATAAAAGCGATGTGCCTCAACGTATCGCATTGCTGCAATCTCAGGTGCGAGTACTGTTTTGCGGACGGCGGCACATATAACACTGCGGCAATGAATATGCCGCCCGAAACGGCGATAAAAGCCATAGATTTTCTTATAAAAAAGAGCGGAAACCGCCGCAATCTCGAAGTCGACTTTTTCGGAGGCGAGCCTCTTTTGAATATGGAGACCGTCAGAAAAACGGTGGCTTACGCGCGCCGTGTCGAAAAAGAGGCGGGGAAGAGCTTCCGCTTTACCATAACGACCAATGCCTATGCTTTGGATAGCGCCACTTCGGAATATCTCAACAGCGTTATGTATAACGTCGTTCTGAGTATCGACGGAAGAAAGCGCGTGCATGACGAGGTGCGTAAGACCGCTTCGGGCGGCGTTTCGTTCGACCGGTCTCTGGCAAACGCGCTGCGGTTCAGACAGATACGCGGCGACGGACAGTATTATGTGCGCGGAACGTACACTGCGCTCAATAAGGATTTCTGCGCGGACGTCGCGGCGCTCAACGATTACGGCTTCGATCAGATTTCCGTAGAACCTGTCGTTCTGCCTGAGGACAACAGGCTGGCGCTCAAGGAGGAGGACGTTCCTTTCCTTGAGAAGGAATACGAAAAACTTGCCGCAATGTACCTAGAAAGACGCAAAACGGATAAATGGTTCAACTTTTTTCATTTTATGCTCGATCTTGACGACGGGCCTTGCGAAGCGAAGCGTATGTCCGGCTGCGGAGCCGGAAACGAATATGTCGCCGTTAATCCGAACGGAGATATTTACCCCTGCCATCAGTTCGACGGAGACGAGTCGTTTAAGATGGGCAGCGTGCTTGACGGAAGCTTCAATACCGATATAGCGGAGTATTTCGCCAAGAACAATCTGACGAAGAAGCCGGATTGCCTTAATTGCTGGGCGAAATATTATTGCAGCGGAGGGTGCGCCGCAAACGCCATCAGGTACGGCGGAGGCATAGATAAACCCAATGCGGTATCGTGCGTGCTTATGAAAAAACGCATAGAATGTGCCGTCGCTGTCGCCGCAATCGAAAAACAAAATAAAATGAACAATTGACGCAAAAAACAGCTCTTTTTATTTGACTTAAACCCGTTTTTTAGTATATAATGAGTTGTATTGTGGTTCGGAGGCACTAGATGAAGAAAACGACATCGTCAATCGTAAAATTATCCGTATTGGGCGTTTTGCTTATTATCGGTATAATTTTGTCGTTCTGCTCGTTTGAATTCGGATTGTCAAAATATAACTCGTTCGCCAGTTCCATAAAGCTCGGTCTCGATCTTAAAGGCGGCGTTTACGCAGTGTACGAGGCTACCGATACAAGCGCAACCGATTTTGAGGCGAGCATGAACGGTACGCGCGCCCGTCTTGAAAACCTTTTGGTAAGCAGCGGCTATACCGAAGCTTCGGTGGTCAGAGAGGGCGATACGCGTATCCGCGTGGAAGTTCCCGACGTGGACAACCCCAGTCAGATTTTTGAAATTATCGGAAAACCCGCTGACGTGCAGTTTGTGCTCGACGAGACTCAGGAAGTCGTAATTACGTCGAGAGAGCACGTTATAAAGGCGGACGCAGGTTATTATGAGGGTGAGGCCGTAGTCGAGCTCAGTCTCAATACCGATGGCGCGAAAAAGTTCGGCGACGCAACCAGCAATAATATAGGAAAGACCATTTCCATTATTTCTTATGTCGACGGAGAAGAACCGCAGACTATCTCAACCGCCAACGTCGAGTCTGCAATAACAAACGGCAAAGCCATTATTAGCGGCAGCTTTACGCTCGAATCGGCTCAGAACCTGGCCGACCAGATAATGGCGGGTACGTTCGACGTACAGCTTGCCCTCAAGGAGAGCGAATCCATTTCGGCAACGCTCGGCGAGCAGGCGCTTAAGTACGGACTGATAGCGGGCGCGGTCGGCCTGTTCCTCGTTATGGTGTTCATGTGCTTTGTATACGGCGCTTTCGGCGGAATCGCTTCTTTCTGTCTCCTTATCTATATGGTGCTGATGCTGTTCTTCCTTGCGGTTCTGCCGTGGGTACAGCTCACGCTTCCCGGTATCGCCGGTATCATACTTTCGCTCGGTATGGCGGTTGACGCCAACGTCGTTATCTACGAGCGCATCAAATACGAATACCGTAACGGCAAATCCATTATGGCGTCGACGCACGCCGGCTTTAAGCGCGCGACCGTAGCCATAGTCGACAGTAACGTTACTACGATTATAGCGGCAATTCTGTTGCTTATTTTCGGTACCGGTTCAATAAAAGGTTTCGGCCTTACGCTTCTGATCGGTATAGTGCTTTCCATGTTCACCTCGCTTATTCTCACGAGATTCGTCGTCAAATGGGCTGTCAACCTCAACAGTACCAACCCTCGGATCTATAATCTCAAACGCGGCCGCGCGTATGAGGACGTCAAAGCCGACGAGACCGACGTTGCCGTTCAGAAGCAGATTGATCTCGAGATAGAGACAAAAGAAAAGGAGAAAGAGGAAAAAGCAGCGCGCAAAAAAGCAAAGAAGGCGGAAGGAGAGTTGAGCAATGAAAATATCTAACCTTCTTGAAAAAGATCTCCGGATCGTCGAAAAGAAAAAGCTCTGGTTTTCCATTCCGGCCGCAATCGTGCTTTTTGCCGTTATCATGGCTATTGTCTTTCAGTTTACTCTCGGATCGGCGTTTAACATAGGCATGGATTTTTCCGGCGGATATACGATGAACGTAAAGCTCGGAACTAATCTTACCTCGGACAATAAGGACGAATATGTAAAGCTCATCGAGGACGTTACCGAAAACCTCTCGGACGCGGAAGGAGAAAAGTACGGGCTGAAGGTTTCGGCCGTTCAGTTGCAGGGCAGCGGCGATCAGGCGTCGCTCTACGTCAAATACAAGGCCGTAGCTTCGGAAGAAGTTATGGAGGATATCAACTCTGAGCTTCAGTCGGCTCTTACCGACAATCTGTTGAAACGTATTCCTATGGTTACCGAGGAAGGCAGCAGTATTTCGGCGAAATACACCGAGTCTGTCCGTTCGTTTTATGAAAACCGCAAGACTGCCGTCTTATCCGCCGCCGCGGAAAGCGGATTAACCCTTTCTGAGGACAGCGTTTCTTTAAGCGAAGACGGCACGTCCATAACCGTTGCGCTAGGCTCCTCCGTAACGTCGGAGCAGAAAGACGCGGTTATATCCGCTCTGTCGATAAACGACGTTTATCTCGGCAGCGTTATTGCCGGCGATCAGGTCAGCGCGTCGGTAAGCACCGAATTGCTTACCTCGGCTATCTGTGCGATTATAGGCGCTCTCGCGCTCATGCTGCTGTATATATTTATCCGGTTCGAGCTTGCAAGTGCCGTCTCGGCTATCGTCGCGCTGTTCCACGACGTGCTTATAATGGTCTGTTTTATGGCGATCTTCCATATCGAAATTAACAGCACGTTCATTGCGGCGCTTATTACGATACTCGGATATTCGATAAACAATACCATAATTATCTTCGACCGTGTGCGCGAGGTGGTAAAGAACGGTATGGCGAAAAATTCCTCTTATTCGCGCATAGCTAACTTCGCGGTAAGGGACACGATGCTGCGTTCGCTCAATACCAGCCTTACCACGCTCATTACGATAGCGATGGTGGCGATAATAGGCGTTCCCGACATAAGGATTTTCGCGCTTCCCATAATCGCCGGTTTGTTAGCGGGTACCTATTCGTCGATATGCATCGCGCCGTCCGTTTGGTCGATTATAAAAGACAGAAGAAAGCGTGAGCCCAAAGCCGAAAAAGCGAAAAAGAAGGCAGCGGCCGCTTAAATAAATTTTAAAAGCGAGTTAAAGAGCCTTCGGTTACTGAAGGCTCTTTTTTAAAAGGTGAGAGAGTGAATATAAGGACAGTAAAAAGAAATCAGGAAAGTTTTAACCCTGACGAGATCGCTCGGACAGCGGCGAAGCTCGGGCTTCATCCGAAGCTTACCGAGCTGCTCTTTTCGCGCGGCATTCGCGACGAGGTTTCGATAAGGAAATTCCTTAAGCCCGATCCCGATAATTTTTACGATCCTTTTCTCATGAAGGGTATGCGCGAAGCGGCAGAACGTCTGCGTAAGGCGGTCGACGGCAACGAGAAAGTCGTCGTTTACGGCGATTATGACGCCGACGGTATATGCGCGGCCGCCATACTGTCGCTCTTTCTGTCGGAATGCGGTATCGACGTTTATACGCATATACCCAACCGTATAGGCGAGGGGTACGGCCTTAACAACGAGTCCATAGAACATATAATAGAGGAAGTTTGCCCCGATCTTATACTTACTTGCGATTGCGGTATTTCGGGCTACGAGGAGGTCGAATACGCGCTCGATCTCGGCGTCGACATGATCGTGACCGATCATCACGAGCTTGCCGAACGTCTGCCCGAGTGTATAGTCGTAAACCCCAAGCAGAGCGATTGCGGTTATCCGATAAATTACCTCTGCGGCGCCGGAGTAGCGCTGAAGCTGGTCGAAGCTATGGGCGGAAGAGAGAAGATGTCCGAGTTTCTCGACCTTGCGGCTATCGCTACCATCGCAGACCTCGTGCCGCTGCTTGATGAAAACAGGCTGATAGTGCAGTTGGGGCTTACCGCGCTTAACGCGCGCAAAAACAAGGGCTTAAGGTATCTTCTAGACAGCCTGGGGCTTACCGGTCCGATAACGAGCAGCGATATAGCATATAAAGTTGCTCCGCGCATTAATGCGGCAGGGCGAATGGGCGACGCGTACCGTGCGTTCGAACTGCTGACAAGCGGCGACGATGAGCGGCTTTACGAGATCATAGCGCAGATAAACGATGATAATAGCCGCCGCAAGGAGGTTTGCGACCGGCTGTATAACGAGGCTGTAGGCGATCTGGCGTTTGAGGATATGGTGCATAACCGCGCTATCGTTCTCAGTCATCCCGATTGGGAAAAAGGAATAACGGGCATAGTTGCCGCACGTCTTACTGGCGACTTCCGCCGGCCGTCCTTTATACTGGTCAATTCTGGCGACAGCTATAAGGGGACCTGCAGGAGCGTAGACGGCATAAACGTGCATGAATTGCTGTCTTACTGCTCCGATCTGCTGATCGAATACGGCGGACATATGCAGGCGGCAGGCTTTTCTATAGCCGGAGAAAACGTCCCTCGGTTCAAGGAGCGTGTAAACGAATATCTCAGACAGTTCCCAGACGAGTTTTTTCTGCCGCAGATAGTATACGACCTCGATATAGCCGAAGAGGATATCACTCTTGACTTTGCTTCGGCGCTCGAAATCTTAGAACCTACCGGTAACAGCTTTACCAGACCGCTTTTCAAGACCGAGACGGGACGCCTCACCGTCGGACTTTGTAAATCGAACGCCAATCACACTTCGATAACTACCGAAAAAGGACTTCAGATTCTCGCTTTTAATTTCTTCCGCCAGAACTATTCCTTGCTGGGCGACGCGAGGAAGTCCATGATACTCGAGATACAGGCGAATTCTTTCGGCGGAAAGAAATCGGTCAAATCAGTTTTGCGCGCAGTCAGTAACGACGCTTTGTATATCGACGACGAAGCCGCGCTTACCGGTTATATACGGAATCTGCGTTTTGCCGGCGGAAGCAATGCCGTTTATCAAAAGTATTCGCAGCTCGCTCCGCTTTTTGACGGCAACGTTTACGGCACGCTGGTTATAGCCGCCGACAGCGAATCATATCTCAAAGCGAAAAATGCTACGCCGGCAATACCGCTCAATGAATTCGTTTACGCGCAGACGGTCAACAATTATTCGCGTATCATGGTGGCGCCCGAATTCGACGACGGGCTCATGTTGCACGCGTACGACAAAATAATATTTGTTGACACTCCGGTAAGCGACGGGGTGATATCGTTTATCAACAGCCGCTCTAAAGCCGTCGTTTATGTTCCGGAAAACGATACGCGCAAAAGGTTTACTTCGGCGCTCAGCACCGAAAGGGACGTTTTCGGCAAATGCTACGACGCTATACGCCGCGCGCGCGGCGTTACGGCGCTGTCGCTTAATTCGTATATAAGAAAGCTCAATCTCACCGCAGACATTTCTCCAGCGCAGTTTGCGTTCTGTCTTACCGTATTCGAGGAGCTCGGATTCGTTAAAACGCATTTCGATAAATTTTCCTGCGAGATAAATCAGTCGGTCAAGCGCGAATTATCCGAATCGCGCGCATACCGGTATATTTCGGCGGTGAACTCATGAAGGATCTGAGAACGCGCTGTCATGAAGTTTTTACGCCTCAGCAGGCGCAAATATTGGATAAGGCGTGCGATTACGCGGAAAAAATGCACGACGGGCAGAAACGCGAATCGGGCGAGCCTTATATAGTGCATCCCGTTGCGGTCGCCAATATTCTGCTTGATCTCGGTCTCGATTACTGCACTATCGCGGCGGCATTGCTGCACGACGTGGTCGAGGATACGCCTTCCACCGAATCCGACATAAGGGAAATGTTCGGCGACGAGATATGCACGCTCGTTATGGGCGTGACAAAGCTAGCCAAAATCGAGTTCAAATCGAAAGAAGAGGAGCAGGCGGAAAATTTCAGACGTATGTTTTTTGCCATGGCAAAAGATATACGCGTAATACTTATTAAGCTGGCCGACCGTCTGCATAATATGCGCACTATTTCCAGTCTGTCGCAGGCGCGCCAGGAGGCAATGGCAAAGGAGACTCTGGAAATATACGCGCCGCTTGCGTCCAGACTCGGACTTAGCTATTTCAAATGCGAGCTGGAAGACCTTTGTCTTAAAGTGCTTCATCCGGCCGTATACGAATCGTTGGCAAAAGAGGTGGCGTATAAGCGGAGAGAGCGTCAGGAGCTGGTCAACGCGATCTGTAAAAGGCTTACCGATCTTTTACACGAGCTTAAAATAAAAGGCGAGGTCAGCGGAAGGCCGAAGCATTTTTACAGCATTTATAAAAAAATGCTTGCCGGAAACAGGACGTTCGAGCAGATATACGACCTTACGGCCGTTCGCGTGATTGTCGAAAATGTGAGGGACTGCTATGAGGTTCTCGGCATGATCCATACTATGTGGAAGCCCATTCCGGGACGTTTCAAGGATTATATAGCAGTGCCGAAGCCTAATAATTATCAGTCGCTGCACACCACGGTAATGACTTCTTACGGTATGCCGTTTGAAATACAGATACGCACATACGAAATGCATAAGATCGCGGAATACGGCATAGCGGCGCACTGGAAATATAAAGAACACCGTACCGACAGCGACGATCTGGACGAGAAACTGTCGTGGCTGCGCGGCGTAATGGACGCCGGCGGAGACGCTGAAAGTCCGCAGGAGTTCTACGAATCGCTCAAGTTTGACCTTTACAGCGGACAGGTTTTCATTTTTACTCCGCGCGGTGACGTGGTAGTGCTTCCCGAAGGCGCGACTCCGGTCGATTTCGCATACAGCGTGCACAGCGAGGTAGGCAATAAGTGCGTCGGCGCGAAGATAAACAATAAGATAGTACCTCTTGAGACTAAGCTCGAAACGGGCGATTATGTTGAAATAATTACTTCCAACAATTCCAAGGGTCCGTCGCGCGATTGGCTGCGGTTTGTAAAAACCACTCAGGCCCGCACGAAGATACGCGCCTTTTTCAAAAAGGAAATGAAGGAAGAGAATATCAAACGCGGCAAGGATATGCTGGAACGCGAAGCGAGAGCGCGCGGTTATACCTTGTCGCAGCTCTTCGTGCCCAAATGGCTTGACGTGGTGATGCAGAGGTATTCCATATCGTCGCTCGACGACCTTTACGCTTCGGTAGGCTATGGAGGGTTTACCGTCAATCAGATACTTCTTAAGCTTATAGATTTCTATAAACGCGAAGCCGAGTCAAAGAAAACGCCTTCCTTTTCCGAATCGGGCGCAAAGCCTCACGGACAGGGCATAATAGTCAAAGGACACGACGACCTGCTCGTAAGGCTTGCGCATTGCTGCAATCCGGTGCCTGGCGACGAGATTATCGGTTTTATTTCACGCGGCCGCGGTATTGCCATACACCGCGCAGGTTGTCCCAATCTGAAGAATATAGAGCCGTTCAGACTCATAGAGGCGCACTGGGCGGACGCAGGCGCGGCGCCTTTTGTGGTTACGCTGCAGATAGAAGCGCGCAACAGCGGAGGACTGCTTGCAAAAATAACATCGGTGATTTCCGGTCTTAAGCTGTCCATAAACAGCATGAACGCAAGGATCGACAAATACGACAGGGCGATTATAAACGTCGGAGTAAGAGTGAGCGCTATCGAACAGATAGAGACGATAATGGATAAGCTTCGCCAGATAGAGGAAGTGGAAAAAGTATTCAGGAGCAGCGGACAGTGAAAATTTACACTATCGCCACATCGGTGGTGGTTACCAACACATATATTCTGGACTTGGGCGGCGGAACGGGCGCGGTAATCGATCCGGGAGGAGACTGCGACAGAATAGTCGCCGCAATGCGGGAGCGCGGACTGCGACCGCAGGCGGTGCTGCTGACGCACGGCCATTTCGATCATGCAGGCGCGGCGGCCGCCATTCAGCGGCTGGGAGCTGAAGTGTATATTCACTCGTATGATGTTCAGCTCATTACTTCGGATAAAAATCTTGCGGCCGATTTCGGGTATACGTTCGAGCCGTTTAGTCCCGATCATACTCTGTCTGACGGCGACGTCATCACGCTGGGAGACGCGGCTTTTAAGGTTATGCACACTCCGGGG
The DNA here is from genome assembly GCA_949294845.1 of uncultured Bacillota bacterium. GTDB lineage: Bacteria > Bacillota > Clostridia > Christensenellales > Pumilibacteraceae > HGM11386. The sequence goes on from CASFJH010000063.1 coordinate 11,454, forward strand.
CATACTGCCGGAAGCGTATGCTATATCGAAGAAAACGAGCGCGTGATCTTTTCGGGAGACACGTTGTTTTATCTTTCTGCCGGGCGCACGGATTTTCCCACCGGAAACGGGCGTCAGATGCTCGATTCGCTGAGAAACAGGCTGTTCGCGCTGGAAGGCGATTACAGAGTTTTTCCCGGACACGACAGAGCCACGACTCTCCGATTCGAAAAGGAAAACAATCCTTATGCGCGTCGTCACTGATACTTGCTGGGAGGCGGAACTCAACGAATTACTGCGTGAGTTCTATCCGGACGGGACGGATATTACCGTTTTGCATCGTCACAGCGACAGCGAACCTGCCGATATTTTTACCGTCGAAGGGAAAGAATACCCGTTTTTTTCGGTATTTCCTCAGACGCGCGAAAATCTTGCAAAGCGTAATGCGAAACTGGGACTTTACGACGCGCTGTGCGCCCATACCGGCCGGAGCCTGCCGTGGGGAAGTCTGACCGGCGTAAGACCTACGAAGCTTTTTTACGAGGCGGTCAGGCTGGGAATGGATTTCGGTTCTGCAGCGCGGTTTATGACCGACGTTTACCGCGTATCGGAAAAGAAAGCAGCATTGCTGATGCGCATTGCCGTAGCTCAAGACGGCCTGCCGTCTTACGATCCCACCCGCGACGTTAATTTATATGTTCACGTTCCGTTTTGCAACTCGAGATGCTCGTACTGTTCGTTCGTAAGCCTGGATGCGGCGCGGCATAAAAAGTATATTCGGCCTTACGTTGACCGGCTGACGGAGGAGATCGAGCGCGGTCGTGAATTTCTGGCCGGAAAGGGCTACAGAATCTACTCGGTCTATATCGGAGGAGGAACGCCTACGTCCGTACCGCCCGAAGCGCTTGAGAAGATTCTTACCGCGTCTCGCTCCGAGTGTGAATTCACTTGCGAGGCCGGACGGCCGGACACGATAAACGACGAGATCGCGGACGTAATGAAAAGATGCGGCGTAAACCGCGTATGCGTCAATCCGCAGTCTCTGTCTGAAAAGACTTTAAGAGAAATAGGCCGCTCGCACACTGCCGAGGACTTTTTCCGCGCTTATAAGCTGATCAAAGACCGCGGATTTTCGATAAATACCGATATTATAGCCGGTCTGCCGGGAGAAGGTATCGGCGAATTTGCCGACACGTTATCCGGTATAACGCGGCTCAGACCGGACAATGTTACCGTTCACACGCTCGCGCTTAAAAACGGTTCCAAGATAAAAGAAAAGCCGTATGCCGGCTGCGACGAAACGGAAGAGATGGTGGATCTGGCGCAGACTATTCTTACGGCTTCGGGCTACGCGCCGTATTACTTATACAGACAGAAGCAAATGCAAGGTAATCTGGAAAACGTCGGGTATGCGAGAGACGGCAAAGCGTGCGTAAACAACGTGACTACCATGGAAGACATTCTCAGCGTATTCGCTTGCGGCGCCGGCGCAATAAGCAAGTTTATCGACAAAGGCGGCGCCCGGATACGCCGTCTGGCAAATGTGCGCGACGTAGGCTTGTATATAGACCTGTTCGACAGTCGCATTGCGAAAAAGGAAGCTTTTTTCACTGCGGAAAAAAGCTGAAACGCCCGTATCGGCCGAGCGGACGCATATTATCGCAAATATTACCGGCAAACGGCCTGAAAACGGTTTACAAAAGAGTTTTGCGGTGATATAATAATAGTGTTACCTTAATTCCTCAGGTTCAGCGCTCTCCACGCTCATACTTAGGTTTAAGGCGAATCATATTTTCGGAGGTAAAACATGGACAAGGAGACAAAGGCGAAAATTATCGCCGAGTACGCAACGCACGAAGGAGATACGGGCAGCCCTGAAGTTCAGGTAGCGCTGCTGACTTATCGGATCAATCATCTGACCGAGCATCTCAAGATACATCACAAGGATCATCATTCGCGCCGCGGATTGCTGCAGATGGTCGGTTCCCGCAGAAGTTTGTTGAACTATCTTAAAGAAGTGGATATCGAGAGATACAGACAGCTTGTTGCCAGACTTGATTTGAGAAAGTAAAATTAAGACAAGGGCGTCGGGCACGGCGTTCTTGTTTTTTTTGGGAATTAAAGAAGAGAGAGGAGTAGTTGTTATGAAAGAATGTAAAATTTTCGAGACCGAAATCGGCGGCAGAAAAGTAACCGTCGAAATCGGCAAGTACGCTCAGCAGGCTAACGGTTCGTGCATCATCCGCTGCGGAGACACTGTCGTTATGACCAACGTCACCATGTCGGAAGAGCCCAGAGCCGGTATTGATTTTTTCCCGCTCGGCGTCGATTTTGAAGAGAAGCTGTACGCTATAGGCAAGATCCCGGGCAGCTTTAAGCGCAGAGAGGGCAGGGCGAGTGACAAAGCGATACTTACTTCGCGCCTTATCGACCGTCCCATCCGCCCGCTTTTCCCCAAGGGATTTTTCAACGATGTCAACGTGGTAGCTACCGCGCTTTCCGTCGATACCAATATTCCGCCCGAGGTTTATGGTATGCTGGGTTCCAGTATCGCTCTGTCGATATCCGATATTCCTTTTTACGGACCTACCGGTTCGGTAGTTGTGGGACTGGTCGACGGAAAGTACGTTATTAACCCCGACAATGCTCAGCGCGCCGCAAGCCGTATGCACGTTTACGTTTCGGGTACGTCAGAGGCCATAATGATGGTTGAAGCCGGCGCCGACGAAGTTACCGAAAAGGAAATGCTCGACGGCATACTGTTCGCTCACGAAGAGATAAAGAAACAGGTTGCTTTTATAAACTCGATAGTTGCCGAAGTGGGCAAGCCTAAGCGCGATATGCCTCTTTACAAAATAGGCAGCGACGTGGACGCAGACGTCAGAAAGTTTGCGGACAAGCTGCTTGACAAGGCTCTCGAGGAGACCGACCGCGAGGCGCGTCAGGAGAAACAGGATAAGGTCGACGCCGATACCGTTGCGGAATTCGGCGAAAAATACGCAGGACGTGAGCGCGAAATCAAAGATACGCTTTACAATATGACCAAAGAAAAGGTCAGAGCGAAGATAATAGAAAAAGGTTTCCGTCCCGACGGAAGGGGTCTGACCGATATACGCGATATATGGTGCGAAGTCGGCGTGCTGCCGCGCGTACACGGAAGCGGCGTCTTCACCAGAGGTCAGTCTCAGGCGCTTACGACGTGTACGCTCGGAACGATCGGAGACGTACAGAAGCTTGAGAACCTCGACGAGGAGCCTTACAAGCGCTATATGCACCAGTACAACTTTCCGCCTTATTCGACCGGCGAAGCCCGTCCGCTCCGCGCCCCCGGCCGCCGCGAGATCGGCCACGGCGCCCTTGCGGAACGCGCTCTCGAGCCGATGATACCGAGCGAAGAGGAATTCCCTTACGCAATCCGTACCGTAAGCGAAATACTCAGCTCCAACGGATCGACTTCACAGGCAAGCGTGTGCGGTTCGACTCTCGCTCTTATGGACGCAGGCGTGCCAATCAAAGCGCCGGTCGCGGGCATAGCGATGGGACTTATCAAGGACGTAGAATCGCACAAGGTAGCTATTTTGTCCGATATACAGGGACTTGAAGATTTTCTCGGAGACATGGACTTCAAGGTGGCAGGTACGTCGAAAGGCATAACCGCTATCCAGATGGATATAAAAATCAAGGGTATCGACGAGCAGATCCTTAAAACCGCGCTTGAACAGGCGCGCGTCGGCAGACTGTATATACTCGACAAGATGCTTGCCGTACTGCCCGGACCCAGACCCGAGCTAAGCAAGTGGGCGCCCAAGATTATTTCCTTCTCAATCGATCCCGACAAAATAGGCGAGGTGATAGGTAAGGGCGGCAAAACGATCAATAAGATCGTTGAAGAAACCGGCGTAAAGATGGACATTGAAGAGGACGGCCGAGTATTTATTGCGACCCCCGACGCCGAAATGGCGGCAAAGGCAAAAGCGATCGTGCTCTCCATAGTGGAGGACGCCAAAGTGGGCGCCGAATATCAGGGCCCCGTCGTAAAGGTGCTTGAGTTCGGAGCTTTTGTGGCGATTGCGCCCAATAAGGACGGCATGATACACATATCAAAGCTTTCGGACAAGCGCGTCAAAAAAGTTACCGACGTTATCGATGTGGGCGATGAAGTGAAAGTCCAGGTTATCAAAGTGGACGAGAAAGGCCGGATCGATCTTAAGCTTGTAGAAATAGTCAGCAAAAAACAATAATTCATAAAAATCATTCAACTTACGGAAAGTCGCGTATATTGCGGCTTTCCGTACTGTTTAAACGGAATTAAGTTCTAAATAGTCTGCGGACGAATATTGATAAATTATCGAGGTGTGTTATGACCGGTAATGAAAAGTTTGTCCGCAGAGTTGTAGCAAACTGTATTCTTGGCGCCGTTATAATAGCGGTTTTCGGAGTAAGCTTCGCGTTTTTGAGTAGGGACGTATCTACGGCTGACGCGCCCATTTACAAAGGCGGTTCGTCCGATAAGGTTTCTCTTATGGTGAACGTGTATTGGGGAACCGAGTATATTCAGCCCATGCTGGATATTTTTGCCGAAAACGGAGTTACGACGACCTTTTTCGTAGGCGGTATGTGGGTCAGGGATAATGAGGAAACGCTCAAAAAAATATGCGCCGCCGGGCATGAAATAGCCAATCACGGCTATTTTCACAAAGACCATAAGAAGCTGAATTACGAGCGCAACCGCGAGGAAATAGAGGTTACGCATAAGCTTGTCGAAAGCATAACGGGCGTGAGCATGAATCTTTTTGCGCCGCCGTCCGGCTCTTTCGGAGACACTGCCATAAAAGCCGCCGAAGATCTCGGATATAAGACTATCATGTGGTCTCTTGACACTATCGACTGGCGCGATAAGGACAGCGAGCTGATATTTTCGCGCGCTACGGAAAAAGCAGAAGGCGGAAGCCTTATACTCATGCATCCGACGGAAGCTACGGTAAACGCTTTAAACAGAATTATACGGACGCTTGCAAACAAACAGCTTAAAGTAGCCAAAGTCAGCGAAGTGCTGGCGGTATAAAGGCGTATTCGGCGTTTATATATGCGCGCGTTTTGCAATACTATATGAAGAGGAAAAACAAAAATGGCCGAAGTAATACGATACGATAACGGACTGAGAGTCATAACCGAGCATTTTCCCGCGCTCAGATCGGCTGCAGTCGGAATTTTCGTTGGAGCGGGAAGCACCGGCGAAACGAGAGCGGACAACGGACTGGCGCATTTTACCGAACACATGATGTTCAAGGGAACGGATAAGATGTCGCCGTTTGAAATAGCGGCTGCTTTTGAGGATAAGGGCGCTGTCGTCAACGCGTTTACGAGCAAGGAGTGCACCTGCTATTATTTTAAATCCGTGGACGAAAACGTGGAGAGCTGTTTTGCAACGCTCGGCCACATATTTTTCGATTCCGTTTTCCCTCGGGACGAGCTTGAAAAAGAACGCAACGTTATCATCGAGGAAATCAATATGGGGGAGGACGATCCCTCGGACATCTGTTACGATCTGATCGCAGAGGCGGTGTACGGCGGCGAATCCTTGGCGTTTCCCATTATCGGCAATATCGGTAACGTAAAGAAATTCGACGGCGACGACATAAGACGTTTTATGCGCGAACATTACCGCCCGGAAAATACGGTAATCTCGTTTGCCGGCTGCGTGGACTCGGACTGTGCGGACAAGCTGGTGAAAAAATATATACTCGGACGTTTTGCAGAATACTCCGCCGCGCCGCGCCGCATTCAGGCTGTGGCGAAAGTGAAAAGCGGATTCAGAGAACGAATAAAGGATTTCGAGCAGTCGAATATCGCGGTAGCGTATCCGACGATACCGTTCAACGACGGAAAGACAATGACTCAGTCCGCGCTTAATCTTATTGCAGGCGGCGGCATGAGCTCGAGACTGTTCCAGAGCATAAGAGAAAAACAGGGATTGGCTTACAGCGTTTACACATCGCCTTCGGCATACGTCAACAACGGATACTTCGCCGTTTATCTGAATATAACCGCGTCGAATACCGCCCGCGCGTGCGAAAGCGTAAGACGCGAGCTTGAAAAGCTTGCCGCCGAAGGAGTTTCGGACTCGGAATTTATGCGTGCAGGAACTCAGCTTAAATCGGCGTTACTGTTCGGACAGGAAAACTGCCAGTCCGTAATGCTTGCCGGAGGCAAACTGCTGCTTATGTGCGACGAAATTTACGATGTAGACAAGCGTGTGCGCGAGATTGACGCGGTAACGCCTTCCGACGTCAACGAATTCATACGCAGATATCTCACGCCTGACAGAGTATGCGCGGCATATGTCGGCAAAGATTACGACGCCGATATCATGAAAATTTTCAAGGAGTAAATAATGGAGAATTCCGACGAAAGAGTAGACAAGCTTGACGTCATTTTTACTATGCAGAAGGCTTTGGACGGGTATATCACGCGCGAAAGAGGTCTTGACTTTTCGCAGTCCGAATGGATTCAGAAACGGATGCTCGCGCTTATTTCGGAGCTGGCCGAGGTTCTTGACGAGGTCAAATTCAAATGGTGGAAGAATTCCGCTCCGATCGATTCAGACGCGTTGAAAGAAGAGCTTGTGGACGTTTTGCACTTTTACATAGGAATGTGTATCGACGCCGGTATGACCGCCGACGAAATGTACGATATTTATCTTAGGAAAAATAAGGAAAATTACGACAGGCAAAACGGACTTTCGGCAAAAAAAGGATATTCGCTTTCGGGCGAAAATTAAAAATTTTTCAGCAAAAGGCTTAAAACTATTGTAAATTGACCGTAAGGTATGCTATAATAGATAAAATAAAGACTACTGTCTGCGAGGTTATGTTTTGTCGCCCGGAAGATATACAAACGGCAGAAAAAAAAGAGACGGAGGTAACGAGGTTGTAGGCGTCGGTATTATTATCGCCGCCGCTTTCGTGCTTCTGTGTATTATTGTGCCGCCCGTTATAGGGCTGGTATCCAGAGCGGTCAACGGCATAGTGACCGGTATTTTCGGATTTACCGCATACCCTGTGTTTATATGCCTTCTCATTTACGGTATTTCGCTCGCCAAGAATATCGAGCCGGCTTTGCCGGGAAAATATATTGCGGCGATTTCCGTTGCCGCAGTGTGTCTGGTGCTTGTTTTGCAGCTTGCAATAACCAATTCGGCGCTGAATATGGATTTCGCCGAATATGTCTCCTATGTTTACGATCGCAAGAATGCGACGGCCGGCGTCCTTGCCGGTATAATATCTTACGGACTTCAGGCCGGAATATCGTTGATTTTCACATATATTCTGCTGTCCGTGATAATCATATGTTGCGTGCTGGCGTTGTTCGGCGTGTTCGGCAAGATAGGCGTAAGGCGCAGAACGACATACAAAAAGGCGGAAACGCCTTCTAAGCCCAATTTTCAGAAGAGCGGGGCAGCGGCGGCTCCGGTAAAATCCGTTATGGATAACAGCTTGTTCGTCGGCACAATAGAGCCGCCGGCTTCGACTTCGTATGTGACCGAATCCGGCAGCTATTCGGAGCTGCCCGACCAAAAGCCCGCTTCCAATACTCTTTCCGGATATTACAGCGAGAACGCATATACGCCGGAGTCTGAGCAAAAATCTGCCGGCGACCGTGACGCGAACGACAGACATTCCGAAGCGCTCAGAATTTTATACGGAGACAAGTCGCCGTCTTTTTCATCATACGGTCAGTCCGATTCATCGTCGGATAATTCGTCCCGGACTACTCTCAATTCATACGGATTGGGCGGATACGCCGGCATCGGATCATACGGCGGTACCACAAGTTACGGAACGCCCGTTTTACAGTCGGAGCCGGCGGTAAAATACGAGTCGGCAAAACCGCCTAAAATCGTGCACAGAGATCTGCCCGAAATCGTTTATCCTGCCGAAAAAGATTTTTCCGGACAGATGATCGACGGCGAAATAATCAACGGCGACGCATTGTCCGCGCGGCTCGGCCGCGATATGAAAGAGAGCGCGGATATAACCGAAAACATTGCGCCGCCGGCGTCCTCGTTCAATACTAAAAAGCTTGAAACGGAAGATTTGCAGCCCAAGCAGGCGCCTATAATGAACGGCGACTATTTCGGTACGGATAAATTCCATGTTCCGGCGGCTGCCGGTCTCGAGCGCGACGGGCAGATTTCTCAGACAAAAAAACCGGAGGCGCCGGTAAAAGAAACGCCGGCGCGGTCGTCCGTGTTTTCGGACGCTCTGTTTGCGCCCAATAAAAACGTTGCGGCCGAACACGGGCTACCGCCCATATATACGCCTGAGACTTCTTACGACTTACCTCCAAAAGAGATCGAGCTTGAACCTGCGCCCGAGCGTAAGCCGGTAACGGGGTATACGTCTCCCGATACTAAGTCGTCGGCAACGGCGGAAGTCGAATCCGAAAAGTCTGTAAATAAAATTTCTTCGGATAACTTTTCTCAATCTCCTTCTCAGCCGCGCGGGGAAAACAGTTTCGAATCGTTACTGAAAGACGAACCTGCGATGCGCGGCCGCGTTGAAGCCGAAAAGTTTTCCGATGATGAAGCGAAAACCGAGCTGCCTGAAAGCGGTACGAGCGAGCAGGCGGAGCAGCACGACGCACAAACCGATTCCGGTTCGTCCTATGGGACGGTTACTTTTAATATGCCGGACGAAGTGGAGGACTTATCCGAGAAGAGAACCGATTCGGGAAAGGATTATACCGGATATTACGCCAAGGAAAAGAGCGATTTTGAAACGCGCGTGAACGAAATCGACAGCGGATTACGCACCAAAAAATCCAAGGTTATTCCTAATCAGATCAATCTTGAGGATTACAATCGTAACGCTATAGACGGAGAGGAGTTGTCTAAACCCAAGAGGCGTCCGCATCGCAAATACAACGCGCCGCCTACGGACTTGCTTCAAGACAATTCGACAAAGCCCGAAGAGTATGGCGGAGACTGTCAGGAAAAAGCGCGTATTCTCGAAGAAACGCTTGAAAATCTTAAGCTGCCTGCCAAGGTGTCCGCAATAACGAAAGGGCCTGCCGTAACCCGTTACGAGTTGGAAATGCCGCCAGGACAGTCTATCAAAAAGATCGAATCGTTCCAGCAGGATATTGCTTATAACTTAGCTTCAAACGGTAAAATCCGTATCGAAACGCCTATTCCCGGCAAGCGCGCCGTCGGCATAGAAGTGCCGAACGAGCAGATTGCCGTCGTTGCGCTCAGAGATATTATAGTATCCAAAGAGTTCCAGAAGGCGACTTCGCCGCTAACTTTGGCGCTCGGTAAAGATATTGCCGGACAGAATATCGTCTGCGCTCTGGAGAAAATGCCGCATCTGCTTATTGCTGGCGCTACGAACAGCGGCAAAAGCGCCTGTCTTAACGCCATCATAATGAGTATTCTCTATAAAAGCTCTCCCGAAGACGTAAGACTGATTCTGGTCGACCCGAAAGAAGTCGAGTTCCGCATATATCGCGGAATGCCGCATCTGCTTATTCCTGAAATTCTTACCGATACCGACCAGGCGAGCAACGCGTTCAAATGGGCTAAGACCGAAATGGACAGGCGGTATAAGCTGCTGAGCAAATATTGCGCGCGCAACGTCACCGAGTTCAATAATTCTCAGGCTGTAAAAGACGGGCTTGAAGACAAAATGTACAGCATAGTGATTATTGTCGACGAGCTCGCCGAGCTTATGCTGTCAAACAATCATAAGGAATTCGAGGACAGAATGACGTCTGTCGCGCAAAAGGCAAGGGCGGCCGGTATTCATTTGATACTCGCTACGCAGCGCCCCTCCGTAAATATCATAACCGGTACGATAAAAGCCAACCTGCCCAGCCGAATCGCTTTTGCGGTTACAAGCTTTGTCGATTCAAAGACCATACTGGACGAGGCCGGCGCCGAAGCTCTTCTCGGCCGCGGAGATATGTTATACGCGCCACTCGATAAGCCGGAGCCTACACGCGTTCAGGGCGCTTACGTTACGACAGAGGAGGTTGCGTCAATAGTTTCATATGTGCGCGACAACAACGAGGCGTATTTCGATGAGGATATCACGACGGAAATCATGTCCAAGAAGGACCCTGTCGTGGAGAGCGCCGCAGGCGATGACGACGACGAAGGCTACGACGTGCTGATGAAGTCTGTTTTAAAGCGAGTCATCGAATCGGGGCAGGCCTCGACTTCCATGATACAGAGGCGTTTTTCGGTCGGTTATGCCCGCGCTTCAAGGATAATCGATCAGATGGAAAGCAATAAGTTTATAGGACCTCTAGACGGAAGCAAGCCTCGCGAAGTCTACATCACGAGAGAGCAGTTCAAAGAAATTTTCGGCGAGGATATTGACGAGGTATCATAATGAGAACGTTTGCGTTGATTTCTCTCGGCTGCGATAAAAACCGCGTTGACTCAGAGCGTATACTGGGCGCGCTGAACGGCGCATTTGCCGTTGCCGAACCTGAAAATGCCGATCTCATTATCGTAAATACCTGCGCGTTTATCGAGAGCGCGAGAGAGGAGGCGGTGGATACTATCCTCGCCGCCGCTTCTCTTAAGCAAAAGAAATGCAAGAAGCTTATGGTGGTCGGATGTCTTGCAGGGCTGTATGCCGAAGATATTAAAAAGGGTATTCCCGAGGTGGACGCGATAGTTCCTGTCGGTAACTACGCGTCTGTGGGCAAAATAGCCGCGGAGCTGTTTTCGGATGACGGCGGGGAAAGCGTAACGGGGTTACGGCCTTTCGGCAGTAACAGGCTTTTGACTACCCCGCAGCATTACGCTTATTTGAAAGTAGCCGACGGATGCGACAACCACTGTACATACTGTATGATACCGGCATTGCGCGGCAGATACGCGTCTGTTCCGCTCGAAGAGTTGGTGTTCGAAGCCGAGGGACTTGTCCGCGACGGAGTAAAGGAGCTGATACTCGTCGCTCAGGATCTTACCAGATACGGCAAGGATCTTTACGGCGAATACCGCCTTACCGAGCTGCTGAAGCGGCTTATAGAAACAGACGTACAGCGTATACGGCTCATGTACTGTTATCCGGAACTGGTAACAGACAAGCTCATAGAACTGATTTCAAAAGAAAAAAAGATTGCGCGATACATCGATATACCCGTACAGCATATAAGCGACCGTATTCTGAAGCTTATGAACAGGAAGAGCAGCGGACAGTCTGTGCGCGCTCTGTTTGACAAGATACGCGCCGCCGACAGCGATATAGCGATCAGGACAACGCTGATGGTGGGTTTTCCGGGAGAAACCGAAGCGGAATTCGGCGAGTTGTGCGAATTCGTGGAACAGTACAAGCCCGATCATGTCGGCGTATTCGCATATTCTGACGAGGAAACTCCCTCGTCGCGTTTGCCGGGTAAGGTTTCGCGCCGCACCAAGCTGGCAAGGGTAGATAAGATAGGCGAGCTGCATCTTAAAAATACTGTGGAAAAAAACAGGGCGCTTATAGGCACCACGCAGAGAGTTTTATACGAAGATATAGATTACGAACGCAATATGTTTCGCGGTCGGACGGAGAAAAATGCTCCCGATACGGACGCGGCAGTATTTTTTACCGCGCCTTTCGCCGACGTCGGCAATATTTACGACGTGCGGATAACCGACGTAGACGATTATGACCTTATAGGAGAAGCCGAATAATGAATTTGCCCACCAAACTTACAGTCGCGCGTATTGTAATGATTCCGTTGTTTATCGTGTTGTTTTTCGTTGAAGCGATTCCGTACAACCGTTTTTTTGCGACGGCGGTATTCATGCTGGCCAGCGCCACCGATTTCCTCGACGGGCGGCTGGCCCGTAAGTATAATCTGGTGACAAATCTCGGTAAATTTCTCGATCCCATCGCGGACAAAATGCTTGTAAGCTGCGCTTTGATAGCTATTTCGGTCGAAACTACGTTTTTGCAGACGGCGGTCGTTATATTTACCATGGTGATCCTGTGCCGCGAGCTTATGATAAGCGCTTTCAGAACGATTGCTTGCACGAAAAACGTTATTCTCGCTGCGGATAAACTCGGCAAAATAAAGACGACGCTGCAGATGATCGCGCTTATACTGCTAATTCCTTACGCCGATATTTACGCCTTACACGGCTTTACTGGAGACGTTATATATTATATCGGATTTGCGTTTCTTTCGCTTGCCACGCTTATGACGATCGTTTCCGCATTAAATTACGTCATCAAAAACAGAGAGGTGCTTAAAGACTGATGAGAGTTGGGATACTGGTAATCGACGTATTCGACTTTCCTGTGTCAGACCTGGTCAAAGCGTTGTCAGAGCGCGGGTATGAAACCTCCGCGGTGCTTTATGTCGGCGCCAAAAATTTGGAAACGGGAGAACATTATATAGGGGATAATGCCGATTCGGTGATAGTTTGCGGCAATACCGGCAGTTTCATGGAGTGGATCAGACAGTCATACGATGTTGAAGAAAAGCTTCAGGCGTTTTCCATAGCCGACAAGTCATACGCGCTGTACGACGCCTCGGACGATGACTTTATTGAAAATACCTTAGTGCCGATGCTCAATGCCGGAAGCCGCACGTTTTACACGACCACGCGTTTCCGTACCTTCGGACGCACTGAGGCCGAGCTGCGCGAAATGTTAAAGGATCAGTTGCGAAACAGAAACCGCATCGTATTCGAGTTTTACCCCGAACGCGACGAATGTGAAGTGACGATGCGCTACTCTTCCAAAACGTCTAAGGCTTCGGTCGACGAAATGATAGCGGCGGTGTCTTCGCGGCTTAAGGACTGCACCTACGCCTTTAACAGCAGGAGTCTTGCTGAAACTGTCGCCGATCTTTTAAAAATACGCGGTAAAAAGCTGTGTATCGCCGAATCGTTTACCGGCGGAGGAATAGCTGCCGCGCTTACCGCCGTTCCGGGCGCAAGCTCGTTTTTGTATGAGGACGCGGTATGTTATGCTCCGGAAGCCAAAACGGAGCGGCTAGGCGTCGACAGCGCAATATTGCAGACATACGGCGCCGTAAGCATCGAGACCGTATATGAGATGGCGGCAGGACTGCTAATGCGCGGCAACTGCGATATCGCCGTTGCCACTACCGGAAACGCAGGTCCCACGGCTGAAAAGGAAGGCGACGTCGGACACTGCTTTATAGCGGTAGGAGACAGCGCCGGAATACATATATACGAATACCGTTTTACAGGCAGTCGCAGGGAAGTGATCGAAAGCGGCGTAAAACACGCTTTGTTCAGGCTTTTTAAAAAACTCAGACAGAACGAATTCGAGGAAATGCTCAAAGCGCAGACCGAAAACGAAAAAAGCGAATAAAATTATTAATTCTGGACAAACAGTTGCCGGATCGGTTGTATTATAATACAGAAAAAAGGTTAAAGGAGATAAAGATGGCAGACAAGAAGAACAAGGATAAACAGGTCAAGGTATACAATACCGAGATGACCAAAGAAGAAAAGGAGAAAGTGCTGTCCGAGACTTTGGCTCGTATAGAAAAGGAATTCGGCAAGGGCGCAATCATGACGCTGACAGATACGAAGATCGCGCAGGTCGACGTATTGCCTACGGGCTGTCTGTCGATAGACCTTGCGCTCGGCATCGGCGGACTGCCCCGCGGCAGAATAGTCGAAATATACGGTCCAGAATCAAGCGGCAAGACTACGCTGTCGCTTCATGTTATAGCCGAAACTCAGAAGAACGGCGGAAACGTGGCGTTTATAGACGCCGAACACGCATTGGATCCGGAATACGCAAAGGCGCTCGGGATAGATCTTTCGAGGCTGTATGTGTCTCAGCCCGACAACGGCGAGCAGGCGCTCGATATCACGCACAGGCTTGTGGAGAGCGCTGCTTTCGATCTCGTTGTTATAGACTCGGTTGCGGCTTTGACGCCTAAGGCCGAAATAGACGGGGAGATGGGCGCCAGTTTCGTCGGACTGCAGGCAAGGCTGATGTCGCAGGCTTTGAGAAAACTTGCGTCGGTTGCCAACAAGTCTAAAACGTGCATAATTTTCATCAATCAGCTGCGCGAAAAAGTCGGCGTCGTTTACGGCAATCCCGAAGTTACGCCGGGCGGCAAGGCTTTGAAGTTTTACGCCAGCGTGCGCATCGACATAAGGCGTAAGCAGCAGATCACCGAAAGTTCGGAGGTCGTAGGCAACCATGCCGTTGCTAAAATCGTAAAAAATAAGCTTGCACCTCCTTTTAAAATAGCCGAATTCGACATAATTTACGGGCACGGTATAAATAAAATGTCCAGTCTTATCGATATAGCTGCCGAGCTCGACGTCATTCAGAAAGCCGGCTCTTGGTACAGCTACAACGGCGAAAAGCTCGGACAGGGTTCGGAAGCGACAAAGAAAGTTCTCGAAGAAAAGCCCGAGCTGGCAGCGGAAATCGAGCAAAAGGTGCGCGCGGCGGCAGCCGAAAGAGACGGGTTATTCGCCGGAGGCGCAGACGAAGCCGAGGACGATTATGCCGGCGGAAACGAAGAATAACTTTTTCCAAACAGCGGCAAAATTATTTGACATTCCGCCGCTAATATAGTATCATAGTATCGGGTATAAATGCCCGTTACAGATTGCGGACAAAGCATAATTTATCGATTTGATTCTGCGGAATATTCCGCTTACCGTTGTTCTGACGGCTATTAGAGTTTGAACGGCAGAAGTATGCCGCATTTTCGATATAAGTTTGTCTTTAATTAAAGCGGGCAGTATATATGTCCGCTTTATCTATGTGCCGTTTGACGGTATAAATTTATAAAAGGAGGAAGGAGACACAATATGTCAAACACATTGCTGATTTCGGCGTCGGCCGCAGTCGGCTGGATCGTCGGAATTGTGATAGGTCTGATTATAGGCGCAGCCGTCGGTATCAGCGTCTATCTGCTTATCCGCAAAAAGAAAATGGGCGACGCAAAACAGCTCGCTAACAAAATGGTCGAAGAAGCGATTGCCGAATCGAAAACATTGCGTAAAGAAGCTATTCTCGAAGGCAAAGAGGAAGTGCATAAGCTGCGCGTTGACTTCGATATGGAAATGAAGGAACGCAGAGCCGAGGTTCAGAAATCGGAACAGCGTATACTTCAGAAAGAGGAAGCTCTCGACAAAAAAGAAGAGACGCTTGACAAGAAGCTTGAAAGCGTCGAACAGACTAAATCAGACCTTAAAAAGCGCGAAGAGGAAATCGCAAAAAAACGCGAGGAAGTTGCGGCTGCGCACGACAGAATCGTTTCTGAGATAGAAAAGGTAGCCGGACTTACTAAAGAGGAGGCCAAAGCTCAGCTCATCGAAGCGATAGAAGAGGAGGCAAGAAAGGACGCTGCAAAACTGGTAAGGGAGATCGAACAGAGCGCGAAGGAAGAGGCCGACAAAAAATCGCGCGACATTGTCGCTCAGGCCGTTCAGAGATGCGCGGTCGATCATTCCGCCGAAATAACAGTTTCCGTTGTAAACTTGCCTAACGACGATATGAAGGGACGCATCATAGGAAGAGAGGGCCGCAATATACGCGCGCTCGAAAACGCTACCGGCATCGATCTTATTATAGACGATACACCTGAAGCGGTAGTGCTTTCCGGATTCGATCCCGTTCGCCGCGAAGTGGCGCGTATTACGCTTGAAAAACTCATTGCCGACGGCCGTATACATCCGGCGCGTATCGAGGAAACGGTTGAAAAGACGCGCCGCGAGCTGGATATCCAGATTAAGGAAGCGGGCGAGTCCGCCATGTTTGAAGCCGGAGTATTCGGGCTTCATCCCGATCTGATCAAGCTTTTGGGAAGACTCAAATACCGCACCAGTTACGGGCAGAACGTGCTTAAACATTCGCTTGAAGTTTCGCACCTTGCCGGTATCATGGCTTCGGAGCTCGGCGCCGACGTCAATCTGGCAAAACGCGCCGGATTACTCCACGACATAGGCAAAGCTGTGGATCACGAAGTTGAAGGCACGCATATCACGATCGGCGCAGACCTTGCAAAGAAGTATAAAGAGTCTAAGGAAGTAATTCACTGTATAGCGGCGCATCATAACGATATTGAACCGCAGACGGTCGAAGCTATAATCGTTCAGTGCGCAGACGCCATCAGCGGAGCGCGTCCGGGCGCTCGCCGCGAATCACTCGACAATTACGTCAAGCGTCTGGAGAAGCTCGAGACTATAGCCAACGGATTCAACGGTGTGGAGAAATCTTATGCCATTCAGGCGGGCCGTGAGGTGCGTATTATCGTTAAGCCCGAACAGGTAGACGATGAAGGCACCGTATTCCTGGCTAAAGAAATAGCTAAACAGATAGAAAAAGAAATGGAATATCCCGGACAGATAAAAGTCAACGTTATAAGGGAAATGCGCAGCGTAGAGTACGCAAAATAACGACGGCTCGTTTGCTGCCGGAATAACAAAAACCCGCGGTTATGCCGCGGGTTTTTTAAACGTTTTAATTTAAAGCGCGATCATCAGATTGACGTATGCGCAATAAATCGCAAATCCCCAATAGGGCAGAATCATAAGCGCCGCAGGTACCGAGATCTTCAGATTGATAAGAAACTGCGCGGTAGTTATTGCCACAATGGCGGCGAGAAGTATAAACGACGCCATGTAGCTTTTAAGCGTGAAGAAAACGGGGATCCAGATAAGGCTTAACGCATAAGCTACAAGCCAGAGAGTAACCGCAACCGTTTTTAGCGTCTTTGCGCCGTCGCTTTCTGCGATCTGCCTTGCGGTAAAATACAGACTGATGCCGAAAATGACTCTTGTTATTATGTCAAGAACATAAAACGCGACATCTGGCATCATGTACCCGGGACGGGGCAAAATTCCTATTCCGAAATAGGCTCCGGTAAAGTACGAAATGATGGCGGCAAGGCCGGGAGCGACTACTGCCGCAAGCATAAATATTGCAAGACCGCTCATCGATTCTTGTTTGTTATATGTGTTTTCCATAATTCCTCCTGTGTAGAGTATAGCCCGATGAGTTATATAATATGTAAAAACAAGTCATTTACGGTGAGGAAAACGCTTAACAAGACAAGATACACGGCAAAGTAAACCGAATTATCCGAGCTGAACACTCTTAGGCATATTTTCAGTGCGGCCAGCCCCGAAATAAAGGATGCTGCAAAACAAACGACGGCAGGCCATACCGGCAGAGAATTGAATCCGCCGACTATCATTTCATAAGCTGACGCCGCAATTATTATCGGGATTGCGGCAAGAAAGGAGTATTGAGCGCTTTCATTTTTGCCGATACCTGCCATTCTTGCCGCAGATACGGTCGCTCCGCTTCTTGATATGCCGGGTAAACCGGCAATACCCTGCGCCGCGCCTATCAGCACTGCGTCTATCAAAGTCATATTTTTGTTGCGATCGGGCAATAAATGAGCTGAAACCAGCATAGTGGCCGTTATCAGAAAGCCTACCGATAGATAGGTTCCGCCGGCTGTTCTGAAAAACGTTTCGTTGGTAAGAAAAATAATCCCCGTAACTGCCGTGGTTACAAGTAAAAATCCGTTTTTCTTGGTAAAAGGGCGTTTTACGATTTCAAATAGCGGCTGCCTCATGACGACAATCAGCGCAAGCAGCGTACCTATATGTGCTATAAGTTCAAGCGCGACGTCCGGCGTGTATCCGAGTACCCGTCCGGCAAGAAGAGTGTGTCCCGAGCTTGAAACCGGCAGAAACTCGGTCAGACCCTGTATGAGTCCGAAAATCAAACCGTCTAAAATATTCATAATATATTATAGCCAGTTCAATTGTCTTATATGACGCTGAATCAGTTCATCTTGCATCAAAAAAGCCCGCATATTTTAATGCGGGCTTTTTTGGCGCCTTTGATTTATATCGGTCGGTTTTTTACTTGTCTGAATCGTCGTCCGTCTGCATCTCGGTATTGTTTACGGCGTCGGACAACTTCTGTTCTTTTTTCAGTCCGAGCTTAGGAAACGCTTTTACCAAACGGGAATTTTCCAGTTTAGAGCGCGCTTCGTTTAATTTCTGGTCGACGGCCGAGGCCGCTTTGTAAAGGCTTTCGCCTATAAGATCAGAACCGGCCGACAGGCTTCTATTGAGCTTTTCGATAAAGGCGAAGCGCTTGTTGAGCTTAAGCAGCTGCATTATCGTAAATATAAGGTCGGTAATAAAAACGACTGTCAAAACAGCTAATATGATATATCCGGCTATATGCGGCATTTTCAATAATGCGCCGAATATTGCGGGATGTACTACGTCTATTATAAGCACGCAGGCGAGTCCCCATAAGATTGACATTCGGAGGCACACATAGCCGAGGAGGTTAAAATGCTCGGCCGAATAATCCCACCACTTTTTATGAAAGATTCGTTCTAGAGCGAAGCCGGTAATAAACTCCAACAGCGTAGTCAGAATCGACGAAGCTACGAATAGCACTAAAAAGTTGACGTTGATGGGCGTGAGAATTATCAGAACCAAGGCGACTCCGCATCCGTAAATGGGGCAGATGGGACCGTTAAGAAAGCCTCTATTGATAAATTTACCGCGTTTTACCGCTGCGTAAATAACTTCGCAGCACCAGCCGATAAAGCCGTAAACGAAAAAAACCAGACTCAGTTCGTAGAGCGAAAATCCGCCTATCATGATTTTATCCATATCAAAAGTATACACTTTATCCGAAACCGTGTAAAGCATTATCCGGCGCATTATCTATATGAAATAAAAAATACGCTGAAAAAGGACGTAATTGTAAATAAGTCGACATTTTACGCTCAATAAATTCTGTTAAAATAGTTTTGCTTACATGGAGGAGAATCATGCGGATCGAACATAAAAAATTAGGCAATACGCTTTATGTAGGATTAGCCGGCGAGCTTGACGAATGTGCGGCGGGAGAAGTCCGCGAAAGACTTGACGAGATTGTTTCGGGCAGCTACGGCCGCATTGTTTTTGATCTTGCCGAGCTTAATTTTATGGACAGCACCGGGATAGGGGTGCTTATAGGGCGATACAAGAAGCTTAAAGCCCGCGGAATACCGGTACTGCTGTCGTCGCCGACGCGGTCTGTCGACAGAGTGCTGTCGCTTACCGGCATATACGAAATAATGCCAAAAATAGGATAACACCGGAGATATATAATGGACAATTTTATGACGCTGAAAGTGAAATCTGTCAGCAGAAACGAAGCTTTTGTAAGAAGTGCCGTCGCCGCTTTCGCAGCGGAGCTTAACCCCACCGTAGATGAACTGGGCGATATTAAAACCGCCGTATCGGAAGCCGTAACCAACTGTGTCGTACACGCTTACGACGGAGGAGACGGAATAATAACGGTAAACGCTTCGATTGAAAACGGCTCGTTACATATAGAGGTTATCGACGAGGGCTGCGGTATAGAAGATATAGACCGCGCGCGTACCGCGTTTTTCACTACAAAACCGGACGCCGAAAGATCCGGAATGGGATTTACCGTAATGGAGACTTTCATGGACTCGCTCGAAGTCATGCATAATACGCCCAAGGGTACGGTAGTACGCATGACAAAACGTCTGTGTACCGAAATTTAAAAGGCGGTTTTCGTTTTGTTGGAGCAGAAGGAAGTATCGGAACTGATTGAAAAAGCCAAAGCCGGCGACGAGCAGGCAAAGACTACGCTTGTCGAAGAAAATTCTCCTCTTATAAAAAGTGTTATAAGAAGATATAAGAATAAAGGAGTAGAGTACGACGACCTTTATCAGCTCGGCTGCATAGGCTTTCTCAAAGCGATAAGAAATTTTTCCGCTGAGTTCGGAGTGAAATTTTCGACTTACGCCGTGCCCATGATAGCGGGCGAGGTAAAGCGTTTTCTGCGCGACGACGGATATATAAAGGTATCGCGCTCAACAAAAGCGCTTGCCTTGAAAATATCATGTTACATCCAGAAGTATAAGAACGAGCATTGCACTTCGCCTAATATCGATACCATAGCCGCGGAATTTAAGATCGAACCGCAGGAAGCGGTTTTTATTATGGATTCATGCAAATTTCCCGTATCGATATATGAAAAAAACGATGATGACGATAATCGGGCGCTTGTCGAAAAACTTGCCTCTTCCGAACAGCCTGAAGACAACGTTGACAGGATCATGCTTAAAGAGCTTATTTCCGAGCTTAACGAGCGGGAGAAAAAGATTGTGCTGTTACGTTATTACAGGGATAAAACTCAGAGCGAAGTGGCGAGAGTGCTTAACGTTTCGCAGGTTCAGGTGTCAAGACTGGAGTCTAAAATAATAGAAAAAATGCGTCTGGGGTTTGATGTCAAATAATCATTTCCGAATTTTGTGCTGCAAAAATTTACGCTTCCTTTTCAAGGGAGCGTTTTTTTACATAAAAAGTAAATTTCGGGCGCATATTACATTTAAAGAGGAAGTCTGACATGAAAAGAAAAATTGTAAAAGCTCAGGAAATGTTCAATATCGAAGATAAGGAGAGAGTAGTGAAGGAGGATTTAAATGAATAATGCCGTGATAGAGCGCAACAAGCGTTACAATAAGTATGTGAACGCCGTCTCTCCTAAAACGGCGGCATTCAAATCTCTGTTCAACAGTTTCTGGATAGGGGGACTTACCTGTCTCATCGGACAGGGTATATTCGATTTGTACGGCGCAGCTTTTCCCACGCTCACAAACGATATGCTTTCTAACATAACGTCGATGACTTTGGTTACGCTTGCCATATTATCGACCGGAATCGGTTTTTACGACGTTATCGGGCGCCGCGGCGGAGCCGGCTCGTTTTTGCCAATTACCGGATTTGCAAACGCAATGTCCAGCGCGTCGATGGAGTTCAAGACGGAAGGACTTATATTCGGAACAAGCGCTAAAATGTTTTCCGTCGTCGGGCCGGTTATAGTAAACGGCGTAGTGTGGTCAACCGTTGCCGGACTGATCAATCTCCTGTGGAGCGCGATAGCATGAGTATCGTTTTGCATAGGGGCTCAGGCTGCCGTTTTACCGAAACGGACGCATCGCCTAAAATCAGACCGGCATTTAAACAGCGCCGCGGAGGACATACTGTAATATTCGACAGGCCGCCTGTGATTTCCGGACGTATGTCGGTTGTGGGCGACAAGGAAGGCAACGGTCCGCTCGGGCGCTATTTTCAAAGAGTGGAAAAAGATATAAAAATGGGCGAGAAATGTTTCGAGCAGGCGGAATTAAAAATGCTCGAAGGCGCCATAGAAGGAGCGGTATACGATTCGGGAAAGAGCGTAAGAGACGTGGATTTACTCATTTCTGGCGATCTGCTTAATCAGCTTACGAGCTCCAGCTATGCCGCCAGATCGCTCAATATGCCGCATATAGGCGTTTACAGCGCGTGTTCGACCATGACGGAGGCTATGGCGCTCGGCGCGTGCTTTATAAATGCCGGATACTTCGATACGGTCGCGTGCGCGACAGTCAGTCACTTCGCTACGGCCGAAAGACAGTACCGTTATCCTCTGGAATACGGTTGCCAGAGGCCGCCTTACGCACAGTGGACGGTAACAGGCGCCGCTTGCTCTCTGCTGTCGTCCGACGGCGCCGGCGTGAAAGTGAAATCCGCGACATTTGGCAAAGTGGTGGATTTCGGCGTAAACGATCTGAACAATATGGGCGCAGCCATGGCGCCCCCCAAATGTATAATAGGACCATGGTGAGAGATGCTGTGGGATTATTAACAACAAAAATTCATTGAAAAGGAGGGTGTTTTACGCATAAATCACCAATTTAAGAAGGAATCCAAATATGGTGGGTTCCTTTTTAGCTTTATGTAGGTTTAAAGCATGATAAGTTTATGGTAAACATTTTGTTATTTTGTAGATATATGCTATAATAAAGTAAGTTTACTAAGGAGAATGTTTGTGAACGTTCAAAAAATTGAAAGATTGCTTAGAGCAATAGATAATTTTGATAATCTTTCTAACAAGCAGAAAAGTAATCTTGTCACAAAAAAATTTAGCAGTGTAAATTATAGGCTTTATAAATACTATAGCTTATCGAGTGAATTTACTTTGTCAAATATAGAAAATGAAATTTTATTTTTGAACACTCCCAAGGCTTTTAATGACCCTTTTGATTGTTATATAGGATATCCATATCAGAAACTGATGGAGAACTTTTGTTTGACCTTGATTTTGGAAGATGATTTTCAAATGAATGAATTTGAAATGGAGGCATTTACGAAACTAATTTTAGGCGAAAATCTATCGGATTTGGATAAACAATTTTTTAATGAGATAATTAGAAAGTTTGGAAAGGAATATAATAGCACGATTATTGACGAGTGGGTAAATCAAGGTATTGAAAGAAGGGCACTCCTAATATGTTATTTACTTGCTGAAGAAGGAAAAGAACTATTTTGTTGTATAGTTTCTTGTTGTGAAAAAATGTTAGAGTTACAACATAACGTAAGGCAAGCTATAAATGAAAATTTCATTGTAACGTGTTTTAACGCTACTGCCTACGGGTATCGTGGCGCTCATGGGCATAGACGGCGAATCGCTGTTTTGCTATATACGGCATATTTTCAAATTTGTAACGCAACGGAGAAAGTTGCATTTTAAGCGGATAGGAGGAGAGCGTGAAAATCAAAAAAGTAAGACGGTGCAGGATATCATTCCCATACGAAGAATCCGGCGCGGCATAATAGAGACGACGGATAACAGATATATCAAAATTCTCGAAATAGAGCCGATCAATTTTATGTTACGGTCGGACGAAGAACAAGCGGGAATCATATCGACGTTTGCGAGCTGGCTGAAAATCTCACCGATACGGTTGCAGTTCAAAAGCATTACGCGCAAAGCCGATTCGGACAAGTATATTGCGCTTTTGCGTTCGGATATCGAACGGGAAGACAACGAGCGGTGCAAACAACTCGGCGAAGGGTATATTCGCCTTATAAAAGGCGTAGGGAACAGAGAAGCGCTCACAAGGCGTTTCTTTTTAATATTCCAATACGAAGCGCAGAGTGCGCTCGGCGACGACGAAGACAAGATTTACGGAGTGTTGCAGACGGTGGAGCAAAACGCCCGCGCATACTTTTTGTTGTGCGGCAACGGTATTTTGCAACCGCGCGATGCGGACGAAGCAACGGCGGAAATTTTGTATACCGTATTCAATCGGCGCTCTTGCGTGGATGAGCCGTTTTCTTCGCGAGTGGATCGAATTGTTTTCGATACAACGGTCAACGAAGGTAAGACGTTCGGCGTGGATTCCACAGGCGAGATCCCCGTTGCGGACTTGGTGTCGCCGCGCGGGATAGATTTGTCGCATATCGGTTATATCGTCATGGACGGCAAGTATTTTTCGTTCCTTTATATAAAGGGCGACGGATATCCGAGCAAGGTGCGCGCCGGTTGGATGTCGATGCTCGTCAATGCGGGCGACGGAATCGACGTGGACGTGTTCCTGACACGGGAGAATCGCGGAAAAGTCATAGATAAAGTGGCGCGGCGGATTCGCTTGAACCGTACGAAACTGCGAGCAACGCAAGATACGAGCAGCGATTACGAAGAGCTGACGAATTCCGTTCATGCGGGCTACTACATAAAAAACGGAATCGCCAATAACAACGAAGACCTGTTTTATATGTCCGTCTTTATTACCGTATCCGCCTCGAAGTACGACGAATTGCTATGGCGCAAACACCAAATCGCGGACGTATTGAAATCGATGGATTTCTATGTGTCCGATTGCAAGTTCCGACAAGAGCAAGCGCTCAAATCGGTCATGCCGTTTTTGGCAATGGACCGTAACTTGGAACGACTGTCCAAACGGAACGTGCTTACGAGCGGCGCGGCATCGGCGTATATGTTTACGAGTTTCGAGATGTCGGACGACTCCGGCGTATTGCTCGGCGTCAATCGGCACAACAGTTCGCTTTGTATCGTGGATCTGTTCAATACCCAAAAGAACAAGAATGCCAATCTCAATCTTATAGGAACGAGCGGGGCGGGCAAGACGTTTACCTTGCAGCTATTGGCGCTGAGAATGCGTATGCGCGGTATTCAATGCTTTACTCTTGCGCCGATCAAAGGACACGAGTTTCGGCGCGCTTGCAATCGTATCGGCGGCAGCTTTATTTCGCTTGCGCCCGGTTCTCCGCACAGCATCAATATCATGGAGATTCGGCACACGATAACGCCGGAAATGCAGCTTATAGACGAAGTGGACTATGCCGAAAACGAGTCGCTTTTGGCGCGAAAAATCCAACAGCTCATGATATTTTTCTCACTCTTGATGCCGGATATGACGTATGAGGAAGAGCAGATTTTGGATGAAACGCTTATCCGTACCTATGCGGATTTCGGTATCACGCACGATAACAATTCGCTCTATGAAGACGGCGCGTTCAGTTCACCTAAGATGAAGAAAATGCCCATACTCGGCGATTTGCAAGAGCGGCTGAAAGAGAGCGCCGGCGCGTACAGAATCGGCGTGATACTCAGTCGTTTCGTAACTGGCTCGGCGCAGTCGTTCAATCGGCAGACGAACGTGGATTTGACCAACAAGTATATCGTACTCGATTTGTCCGAATTAAAAGGCAAGCTGTTGTCCGTGGGAATGATGATCGCGCTCGATTACGTCTGGGACAATATCAAGGCGGACAGAACCAAGAAAAAGGCGATTTTCATTGATGAGATTTGGCAGCTTGTGGGTGCGTCGTCCAATAAAATGGCGGCGGATTTTTGTCTTACGATTTTCAAAACCATTCGGGGATTCGGCGGCGCGGCGGTAGCGGCAACGCAGGATCTGTCGGATTTCTTCGGCTTGGACGACGGCAAATACGGACGGGCAATCATCAATAACAGTCAAAACAAAATCATTCTCAACCTCGAACCGGACGAAGCGAAATACGTCCGCGACGTTCTGAAACTGACGAAAACCGAGTTGCAAGCTGTGATGCGTTTCGAGCGCGGCGAGGCGCTCGTGTGCGCGGAAAACAACAAAGTTCCGGTTGTGATCAAAGCGTCCGAAACGGAAAAGGAGATGATAACCACCGACCGACAAGAGCTGGAAGAACTGCTGAAAGAAAAGCAAATGCGGCAATCGAAACAAGAAGGGAGCGGCTGAATTATGTGAGAGCAAAGGAGGTGAATATATGCTTTTACAAGACGAAATCAATATCGTAAAATGGCTGTCTCAGTACGGCGCATTGCCGAAAACACAACTGATTCGAATGCTGCAAAAACCGAGAAATACAGCCGAAAAGATATTGAGAAACTTAAAACGGGAATCGCGGATAGCGGACGTGAGCGGCGGCTATTATATCGGTCTTGACGCTTTGTGCAGACCCAATCAGCGTACGATTATCGCCGTGTGGGTGCTGTTGCAATTCATTGAATCGGTCGATCCCATGGTGCATTATCCCGCCGTGTATCCGTCGCAACTGTTCTTTCTCAAAGAGAATACGGGATACGAGATCGTGGTGCTACACGAAGGAGAAGAACATCTTTTGCGGCTTTTACAGCCGTCGGAAGATTTGAAATATATCATTGTTTTGCCCGTCATATCTATGGCGGAACGGCTAAAATTGCCCAAGGCGCCGTGCCTGTTTGCAACGGTAGACTATTGCGGGAATGACGAGCCGAAAGTAAATTTTTATTCGGAGGAGATAATCGAAAATGCAAAAAAGTAATCAGTTTTTTAAGGTGCTCAATAAGTTCGACGCACAGTGGCAACGCGCGAAATCGCAACTTGAAGACGTCCGACTTTTCTATGAAATGGGGCAGATGGAGTACGCTTGCGACATGTCGCTCGATATGGAAGAAACCGTTGAAAAAGCGGTGTTGCTGTCGCGGGCGTTGCCGGCATATACCGGATTCCCGAAAGCCGCAAGCGCGGTGGAAACGGTCATAAAAGACAGCGTTCCGGTGCAAATCGGCTTTACGCAAGAAGGATGGTTTTCGGTGCGGATACCGATGCTGCTCCCCAAAAAAGAAGCCGGAACGAGCGACTATATCCGGGGCTTTTTGTATCCCGCCATGCGGGATTTCTTTGCGAACAAGCCGCCCGTAAGGTATTCGGATTGCGTGGTGGTCTTTCGCCACGTCTACGACCGTCAGCGTCCCGAACGGCAGTACAGAGACCACGACAACTTCGAAATAAACTTCGTAACCGATACGATCGCGCTCGTTTTGCGCGAGGAAAATCACATCTGTTTTTTAAGGCGGAACAAACTCTCTATAGAGACGTTTTTGGGCGCGTTTTCGCGGCAAAAATTGCGCCAACAAGAGCAGTCATGCAGGCGCAAAAATCCCGCCCGCCGAGGAGAGACGCAATGATCGGTTTTCGCACGGGCAGTCAACTGTATAGGTTCGTTACGCTGCTATCGACAACGGGCGAATATCCGCTGCATTCCTTGCGCCTACTCGGGAACGAACGCATGTATAGAGAAATGACGACGCGCCTATGCAGTCCGCAAACAGTGCGCAACTCCGAAACGGGCGAAACACTGTCGGCGGCGAAAATCGTGAATATATCCGGTAAGGGAAAGAGCAAAACCGTGCGACTGTATAAGGGTGCGCTCCCCATACTGAAATGGATAGACGCCGAAGAGTATTATATGCGTACATTTCGGTCTCACAGGTTTTCGGGCGATATGGCGCACGCGCAACGCAATCACCGCGTGGCGGAAGCAATCGCCATGTTTATGCGGACAGGGTATGAGTTCAGAGAATACAAACTTCCCGTATTGCAAAGTGCGGAAATTCGGCAAGTACCATTCGCTCGCCCGAGCTTTTACACGGGACGGTATATCAAGCAGATCGGGAACACGGAAGTCAACAAAACGATGTTCACACGAATGGTGGGCGCAGTCTTTGCAGGCAACGCGTGCTATGCCGTCTACAACACGCGCAATGCGGTTATGAAGTGGAACGGCAAGGGCGAATGCAAGGCGAAATACGACCTTGCGGCAATCGCAAGATTAAATGCGGGAATCCCCAATGTGGACTCGGCGATCCTATTCGGAGAATCTGATGCGGTAGCACTTGCCACGCTCGAAGAGACCGAACGGAATCATAGGTTAGAACTTCGGTTCGACGGGGTATACGAGCACATACATTTTGTGCCGCTGAGCGAAATCGGTATGAGACAGCTTGCTTTGTTAACTGTAACGGATTGGCGGGAACAAATCTTGAACTTGCTGTTTGAATCCGAGCAACGCTCGTATGATAGAGGCGCATTCGAGTATGACGCTTGCGTGGACGGGGTATATGTGCTGTCGTTCTTGGACGGAGATATCGCTCGGCTGAACCGTTTTCGTCGCGCGTTGGAAAACCGTTCCGAGAAAACCGAAGTGCTGTGCTTTGAGGACCAAGTTGATTTTCTCAAAAAATACTTGCAAGAGTTTACGGAGATTCGAGTAATAGGACGAGATGTTATAGAATCGGAGTTGCATTTGAAAAAATAACGCCGTACTCAAGGCAACGGCGGTCGAAAAAGGATAAAATAAAAATCCCGATACTGCATAAAATACTATTGACAGGTAGTCAAATTAATGGTATAATATGACTACCGATGAAATGGAGGTGTTACTATGAGCGGAGAGATTTCAATAAGGCCGTCTAAAGATATTCGAACAAACTATGCACAGATTTCCGCACTTGCGCATCAGCATCCCGTGGCTATAACGGTAAACGGAAGAGAGGATACCGTACTTTTAAGTCATGCGGATTTTATGGAACAGCAACGGATGATTGCCGAAATGCAGGATCAGTTGGCGGTTTACGCACAACTGGCGCAGTCGCAAGACGATATAAAACTCGGAAGGGTTCAACCACTTCATGATGCAATCGACGATATTTATAAGGATATCGATAGTATAGACTTATGAAATATACAATAGTTATAACCGATACCGCAAAAGGGCACTTGCGCGAAATTGCTTTGCATATCGCCGAAGAATCTAAGGATAGGGATGTTGCCAAGAAGTTTGTTGCCGAACTGACCGCCGCATGTTTTGCGTTCGATGAGTTTCCGAGCGGCGGAGCAAATCCCGATGATCGTTTGTTGCGTAGCAGTGGGTATAAGTTTATCGTGCATAAAGATTATCTTATTTTTTATACGGTGGAAGAATCCGACAAAACAATATATATTCAAGCGATTTTCAATGGGAAAAGAGATTATACGCGATTCCTAAGAAAACTAATCAAATAGAAATAAATTAGCATTCAATATGCGGGCAAAGCAAGTATCAAATAGATGCTTGCTTTTTTCGTATGCGGAAATCGAAAAGGAGGGATATGTTTGAAGAATATTAAAAAGCGCACGGTAGTCATTATCTTAGCCGTTATACTTGGATTATTTGCACTCTTATATCTGTGCGGAATGCTGAGTCAGTTATACGGGAACTATGCCGCATGGAAAAGCGAAGGTGGAATCACGGGCGGCTCGGATTTACGTCCCGTAAATTGGAATCCGCTCGTATGTATCGGAAAGGCGTTTTCTCCCAACGGACTAAAAAGTCTCTTGGCGATAGCGCTAATCGGCGGACTGATTTTTGCGATTTACAAACTGCATGACCGATTCGATAATCACGACCGTGATCCGCGCGGATTTGCCAAGAGTAAGTCGGGCGCTTACGGCACGGCAAGCTGGATGACAAAAAAAGAAATAAAAGAACATCTTGAAGTGGCAACGCCCGAAGAGGCGCAAGGCGTCATACTCGGTGAGCTTGACGGTAAAGCCGTGTGTATGCCAAAGGACACCAAACTGAATCGGCACATTGCGGTATTCGGCGCATCGGGCACAATGAAATCCCGAGCAGTAATTCGAAACGCGCTGTTTCAAGCGCTGAAACAAAATGAGTCTGTGGTCATAACCGACCCCAAAGGCGAGTTGTATGCGGATACCGCCGAGTTGTATAAGCAAAACGGATACGAGGTAAAAGTGTTTAACCTTGTAAGTCCCGAGCATAGCGACTCGTGGAATTGTATGGCGGATCTGTGCGGCGATACTTTGATGGCGCAAGTGCTCACTAACGTCATTATCGGTAATACCGGTTCGGACAAGGGAGACCGGTTTTGGGATACGCAAAAATATGCTGACTACAAAAGCGTATATGCTTTATGCATTGGAAGCGCTCGGCATTTACGCCTATGCGCCGCACGCTTTTCTGCCCGTATTTTTATGCGACGAGAACCCGAGCGAACGGATGTTGGCGTTGCAATTCGGTAAATATGCTTTGTCGATAAGCGATTTGGTTTATGTTTGCGGCGACCGCATTTCGGAAGGTATGAAAGGCGAAATCATCAGTGCGGCAAATTTTGGCAAGACGATACATGTTTTCAACGAAGACGTGTATGTGCTTGTTAAAAAAATTGTAAACGATGAGAAATGGGATACGCAAGCGGTGAGATTGCTTTTAGGCTATGAACCGCTCGGTTCTTCCTGTCTTGTATCAGAGTTTATGCGAATGCAGACGCGGCTTGCGCAGACGGCAAAGGAGTGGCGATA
>CASFJH010000064.1 GCA_949294845.1 uncultured Bacillota bacterium
TTTTGAAAAATCTTTAAAAGTGTAGCACACTATACTTTGCAAGCAAAGTCGTGTGATTTGCAAAGAAAAAATGAAAAGAGTAGCAGAAATTTGCTACTCTTTTATAATGTTTTAAAAAAATCCCTATGGGACGCTCCATTTCTGCAGCCGCTTTTTTTGAACAGATCGGATATTATTCAAACGTATAAGCGGTCATAGTGCCGATATACACCGTCTCGCCGGTCCATTTCTGACTGATGAAGTAAGGCTTGCCGCTATTGCCGGTATTGCTTCCGATATAGTCTGTATACCAGCCGAAATCGATCGTCAGCTCAACCCATGTGTCGGTTTTTACTTTCTGGCGGCATCTTGTCTGATTGCACATAAGGAACTCGTAGTCGGTCGGAGTACCTGAAGCGGTCTTGATGTAAATCCACACCTTAAGCTGAGCATAGCCGAAATAATCCTGCAGCACGCCATCGGTAGGCCGTACATAGAGGTTGCCCCAGCCGCCCGAAGGAGGAGTCCACATCACGCACGCTCCGCTGTATCCGCCGTCCGACGCGGGATTCTCGACGCCTGTAGTGGTAAGAGTTCCGGCAACGTCCTGTCCGACGGAGGAAGCGACGTTTTCGGAAGACGGATCAAACACTACTTTGGACTGAGCTGTCTGATCGCCGAAATATTTTCCGGTTATTTCGCCTATTCTCACGACCTCGGTATTTGCCGCCCAGCTCGCCGTAATGAACTTATTGAAGTTGAACGAATCGGCCGACGTTTCGTTGCCTGCCAGCCAGCCGGTATGGAAGACGTTATCAGCGGTGTTCCCCGTCATGCCGTCTACGGCCTTGACCAGAACGATCTTGGTCCATTCGCCAGTCATGACTTTACGCTTATGGAAGTTGCTGTTGCCGAAAGGAATACTTACAACGCCGTCAGCCTCGCCGGACTTCTGCCCGATGTACAGCCATACCGTGACGTAATCGTACTTGGCGTAATCGTCAAGGGCGAGAACGGGCGTAAGCTTTATATCCGCCCAGCCGGTACCGGGAACGGTAAACTGCCAGTAAGCTCCGCCGTAAGTCCCGTCGTTATTGTCCTCCGCCGAAACGTAGGTTTTTACCGAATTGGCAAACGCATTGCCCGAAACGGAAATCATGTCGGAGGCATACGTCGCCGCCGGATCAAACACTTCGCCCTGCCCGACGACCGTCATTATAAACTCGGCGTCCTGAGTGTCTGCGGCCGAATATACCACTTTGATCCTGCCGGTGGCCGTCGGCGTATACGCGTCATCCGAAACCGCCGACGTAACGTCTGTCCACTCGCCGTCAACCTCGCTGTAAACCTTCCTTACCGGAGGCTCGGGCAGCTCGGCGCCGGCGGAAATTATCTTGCCGGTATAAAGCGTGATTGCGTTGTCCTTTCGACAGTATCGGGATACTCCCCTTCAACCTCTATGCGTGCGTCGTTCTTTACGGTAACCGTTTTGCTCGCGCTGCCGTAATAGATCTCGTTCGCGGACGAAACGCTTATCGTATAATCGCCTGCCGTCGCAATCGAATATGTATAGCTGTCGCCGTCCTTTTCAAACGTGTCGACTGTATTGCCATCGCTGTCGGTGACCGTCACCGTATAAGGAATGCCGGAAGGCGCGGCGGTAACGTCGAACGAAACGGTTGCGGGCTCGGTCGTAACAGTCGTGACTACCGGATCGGAAACCGTATATTCGACGCTGTACCGTCCCATTATCTCGCCTATGCGCGCTCCGGTTATCGTCCCGTAGCTTATCGCGTACAGGTACTGAGCGCCTATCTTTTCTACGAATTTGGCGGCGTCCATCTGAACGAGCGACCACT
>CASFJH010000065.1 GCA_949294845.1 uncultured Bacillota bacterium
AGCTGCGTTCCGATCGAGGACGAGTCGGCGCGCGGAGTCGTCGAGACGTAAATTCCGTATGTATTGTTACGGTTGAAGTCGTCGATCACGCTGTCAAGCACGTCGTCCGCCGCGGGCGAGACCGCCGTCCAGAACGTAATCATCGTTGACGCCTTACGCTTGAGATCTGCGTCCGGATCCTTACATCCGACAAAACAACTGAAGCAGAGCAAAGCCGAAATCGCTACTGTCAGAATTTTTTTCACTTTTCCCATATCTGTTCTCCTTTATGGTTAAATTCGTTTATATTTGCGCTTTGCAGCGGCATAACCGGAGCAAAGTTTTTTTTAAGTCCCTCGTCAAACGAGTGTCTGGCCGCAACGACTTCGTATCTGTCAAGAACGCACGTTCTCGCGCCGTCATGCCACACGGCAAACTCTTCGGGATCTATGACGGTTTCGGCGCGCACGGTTCTTCCGGCAGGCACCTCGACCTTTACAAAGCCGATAAGCTCTCTTTTAAGCGATTCGCGCTTTTTAGCGTAGAGCTGAACGGTCTCTTTGCCGTCGCGCTTTCCCGTGTTGGTGACGTTTACCGAGATATGCACGCCTTCGTCCGTCTGCGTCAGAGCCAGATCCGAATACTCGAAACCGGTATAGCTCAGGCCCCACCCGAACGGGTAAGCGACAGGCACTCCTGCAGTGGTGTAGTAGCGGTAGCCGGTAAGCATTCCCTCGCCGTAGCGCATGGTCTCGGGCGATTCCGAATAGTACGGCGCCGCGGGACAGTCCTCGTATCTTAACGGATAAGTTTCGGCCAGACGTCCCGAGGGATTGACTTCGCCTGTCAGTATCCTCGCCGCCGCTTCGCCGCCGCCCGAGCCCGAAAGGAACGTTTCCAGTATCGCGTTGACTCTGTCGGCGCAGGGAATCTTAACGGGCGCGCCCGACTGCAGCACGAGCGCTACAGGCTTGCCGGTCTTGAGCAGCTCTTCCACCAGTCTGTACGCGCCGGGCGAAAGCTCTATGCCCGGCCTGTCCCTGTCCTCGGCGTCGTCGGTTGACGGCGAAGACAGAACCGCTATAACTACGTCGGCCGCCTCAGCCGCTTTTACCGCGGCGGCGAACTTGTCAGCGTCAGGCTCGCCTTCCGTGTAGCCTTCGGCATATATGACGTCGGCGCGTTTGGCAAGCTCGGTCATTATGTCGGTGACCCGTCTGGCGTTAAGCCGCGCGCTGCCGCCGCCCTGAAATTTGGGATTCACCGCTCTGCCGCCGATAAGCGCTATCTTTTTGCCGTTTCCTACGGGCAGCGTACCGTCGTTTTTAAGAAGCACGGCGCTTTCCTCGGCCACGCGCCGGCTGATTATGTAATTCTCGTCGTAATCGGGTTTATGCCCTTCCGCAGCGGTCAGCGCGCTCAGCCTTTTGAGCCGCCATACCGATTTGTCAAGCGTCTCGGCGCTTATCTTGCCCACGCGCACCGCTCTTGCGACAGCCGCCGAGGACTTTTTCGTCTGAAAAGGCATCTCGAGGTCGCAGCCGGCGTTTAAAGCCTTTACCCTGTCGTGAACTGCGCGCCAGTCGGACATTACCAGTCCGTCAAAGCCCCACTCTCTGCGCAGCACTCCGTTGATGATACGCTCGTTCTCGCAGCAGAACTGTCCGCCGACGCGGTTATAGGCGCCCATTATACAGTAAGGCTCGCCACGTTTTACCGCAATCTCGAAGCCTCTTAAATAAATATCTCGCAAAACGTCTTCGTCTATTTCCTCGTCGACCGTCAGCCTGTTGCGCTCCGTGTTGTTTGCGCAGTAATGCTTGACGCAGGCGGCCACTCCTTCGCTCTGCACTCCTCTGACGAACGCAGCGGCAATCGTGCCGGTAAGCAGCGGATCCTCCGAATAATATTCGAAATTGCGTCCGCCCAGCGGAGTGCGCTTGTGATTCATTGCAGGGCCAAGCAGCACGTCAACGCCAAGCTCCTTCGCCTCGCGCGCCACCGCGGCGGCAGCAAGAAAGACAAGTTCGGGATTCCAGCTCGAGCCTATAGCCGCTCCGCACGGCAGACACGTCGCCGGAAAGCTGTCGTGTTGATTGAAATTATCGGGAGATGCGGACGTCGGATCTTCGCATCTGATGCCTGCCGGTCCGTCGCACAGCGTCATGCTGCGTATACCGGCTCTCGGAACGGCGACCGTATGCCAGTCGTCGGCGCCCACCGTAAGCGTCGCCTTTACGCCGACGCCCAGCGCCGATATGCTTTTCATTTTCCTGTCTAAGCTGTTGATGTTCATTACGTTTAAAGTATAACTCTTTAAAACAATTCCTTTCAACTCAAAACTTAATTATAGTTTTTCATAACTTGACCAGTTTTATTTCATACAAGGGTTGCTTTTATATAAATTGCACGCACAAAAAAACGCAAGCTACCCTGAAACGGCAGCTTGCGTCAGCCTCATTTTTCACATATTCTATTTGTCCTTATCGGCTTTTTCCGTCTTGTCTTTTTTATTGCTTTCGTGGCGTTGATGCAGCGCATTGTATTTAAAGTTGCGGTTATACGCACGGTAAAACGTAGCGATACTGTTAAAGCCGCAACGCGACGCTATCTCGAGCAGCGACAGATGGTTGAATTTTTCGTCCTTTCGCATCTGCATGACTTTCTGAATACGCACATCGTTTATAAACGCCCGCAGATCTTCGTTTATATAAGCGGAGATTTTTTTTGAAAGTACCTGAGGCGCGTACCCGAACTTTTTGGCTATTGTTTCAAGATTAAGGTCATAGTCCGAATTATCGTAAATGTACTGAATAATTTCGGTAATGATACCCCCCCCCGTGAACATAGCGCCTTTTTCCGAAAGACCGTAATGCTTCACCGCGCGCGCCAGCAGCATATTGCCGTAGCACAGCGCTTCCAGCTCGATCATATCCTTACCGTATTTTATGACTTTTTCGACGATCGGATAAAGCTCGCGCCCGTTGAATTCGGAGTCGGTCAGCCAGCGCGGAGGAGCCTTTGCTCCGTAAATGTTTTTAAAAGGCTCGGTATATTTGGTGCCTATGTGAAGATAAGCAATGTCAGCCGCATTCGCCACCTCGTAAGCATGGCTCTCCAGTCCGCATATAATCGCCATCTGTCCGTCGGTAAGCACACGACTTTCTCCGTTAACCGTTACTATAACTTCTCCGCGGCATACGCAGTAAAGCTCGGTGTTACGATGAAAGTGCAGGTAAAAGCCGTCGCTTATATATCTCTCGGCGACAAAACGCTCGGCGACATCGCGCACCTTTTCAAACTGGAGTTGTTTTTCCCTCTTGTCTTTCACAGATCAACAGTAAAGCCGTCGTAAGCGACGGTAAATCCGTATTTTTCGGCCGCTTTAACCAGCTCGTCGTAAATAAGTCCGCCGTTATGGGAGAAATGCGTAACTACAAGCTTTGTGTCGGCGCCGATGATGCCGCGGTCGGCAAACCGGTCGGCTATTTTTCTGTCCTCGGCCATGCACATATGAGTATAATAATCGAATTCGGTATCCTCTTTCGTGCAGTCGAGGCTTAAAAGATCGATATGCTTTCCGTTTGCGGCAAGCCAATCGTCGATTTCGTTACCGAATATACCCGTATCGTTACCGTAAAACATCGACTTGCCGTCCTTTTCTATGAGAAAAAGCAGCGGCTGTTCTTTGGTCGAGTGTCTCGCCGGAAGCGGAGTAACCTTGTATCCGCCGACGTCCACCGTTTGGTAAAGCTTTAAAGACACCGGCTCGAAAAACTCGTTAAACAGCTTACGTCCTATAAGTCTCTGCCGCTCGGCTTCCTCCGCCATTCCTTCCGCAATTTCCGCTACGGCGTAAATCTTCATTTTCTTATGCGTTATGCCGTGCGACATCCCCTCGGGACGGTTTGGAGCTTCGCACAAAGAGAAATGGTCTATATGCGAATGAGTGATAAGCGCATAACCGATATCGTACATGGTTTTTCCCATCCGCAGAAAATGCGCATATGTGTCCGGCCCGAAATCGACAAGCAATCGCCCGTCGATCAAAACCTGCGATCTTGTCATTATATTACGGCCGCCTGCTTTCAGCGCACGCCTGCACGCGTCGCAATTACAATAAATTCCGGGAATACCTTCCGCCGCAGCGGTACCGAGATATACGATTTGCATAGCTGTCTCCTTAAAGCGCCTTTGAAAAAGTATAACACACTTATTTAATCAAAGTCAACGTTTTTTTAAGCCGCACCCGTTCTGCCGGCATACTTATTCGTAAATCTTTTTAATGCCCGTTTCCGACTGTCATGCGCACTTGCGCACTTATCCTGTTTAATCCGTTTCCGATTCCAGTTAAGCCGTCCTGTGCGCATATGCGCATATACGTATGCCCGTATTCTGTACGATTTGGCTGTAATATTTTGTCGCCGTTACCTCGCTAGTAAAAAAGAGATTCCGCTTATCTTTTTATAACCGTGCGTTAGCCAAAATGAGGGGCGTTATAATCGCTTATCCGAAGCCGGAATCGCTATAGTTGATATTCTTGCCTTTGAAACGCTCCACCGCTTGCCGGTCGCTCTTACTCCGGTCAAGACGTCAAAGCCTGCTGCCCGGCATAAAAGTCCGTTAACTCGCTCAAAAAAAGATTCTCCGTTTAACTCTTTAAAACCGCGCGTTCGCCAAAGTCCGGAGCGTTATTAAGCCGAAATCGTTACAATTGCCGATTTTTGCAATTAAGACAACGAAAAAAAAGACCGTATATGTTAAGACAACGAAAAAAAGACCGTATATGTACGGTCTTTTTAATGGATGCGGCGATTTCCTACTCTCCCGGCCGGTCGCCCGACAAGTACCCTCGGCTCCATAAGGCTTAACTTCCGTGTTCGGAATGAGAACGGGTGGATCCCTTACGACATCGTCACCGCAATGGCTGAATGTATCGATGACGCATTCACA
>CASFJH010000066.1 GCA_949294845.1 uncultured Bacillota bacterium
GCCTGACGTTCCCCGTATAAGCCCCAGTTCCTCGGCAACGGCGGCGGCTGTCGCGGCGTTGTCGCCGGTAAGTATTTTCACTTTGATACCGGCGGCCGCGGCAGTGCGCACGGCGGCGTAAACCTCGGGCCTGACGGGATCGCGGATCGCCGCATACCCGTCGAAAACCAGTCCGCTTTCGGTTTGAGCGCGGTTTCCGCCGGTATATTTTTTGTGCGCGAAAGCGATAACGCGCATCGCCTTTTCCTGCAGCTTTTCTATCCGCGCAAGCACAGCGCGGCCGCGGCCGCCCATATCGCACAGGCGCGTTATTATCTCGGGCGAGCCCTTTACATATACTAACCCGTCCGCTACCGTAGTCATTCTTTTAAGCTCGGAGCTGAAAGGATAGGTCAGAGTTTTTACGGAATTTTTTCGCGCCGCGCGGTAGTCGCAACCCTGTGCGGCCGCCGCCTTTAACAGCGAACATTCGGTAGGATTGCCCAGAAATCCGCCCTCGTCGTCCAGTTCCGCCGTCGAATTGACGCATATGTTCTTCAAAACGTGTCCGTCGCGCGAAACGTCCGAGCCGTCAGCCGCATATATTCCCGTGACAGTCATACGGTTTTCGGTAAGCGTTCCTGTTTTGTCCGAGCAAATGACCGAGATGCAGCCTATGGTCTCGCATGCCGCCATCTTTTTTACGAGAGCGTTTGCCCTGGCCATTTTTATCACGTTGAGCGCGAGCGAAACCGCTACGATGGTCGGCAGTCCCTCGGGCACGCAGGCGACTATAAGCACGATTGCCGTGACGAACAGATCGGAAACGCCGTGAAAACTGAAGCCTCCCGACGCGATCATTTTTATCAGGCTGACGGCGAAAGTGATAAGCGACGCCGAAATGCCGAACAGCGCGATGCGTTTGCCGAGTTTTTTCAGCTTGAGCTGAATGGGCGTTTCCGCTTCCCCCGTTTCCAGCGAGCCGGCTATCTTACCCAGTTCGGTGCCGTCTCCCACCGCCGTAACTATCGCTTTCCCTCTGCCGTCGGTGACAAAGCAGCCGGAATACGCCATGTTGCACCTTTCGGCGAGCAGCGCCGCGCCAATGGCCGCAACGCACTTGCCGACCGGCGCGCTTTCACCGGTCAGAACGGACTCGTCAACGTACAGCTCTTCCGCCTCAGCGATCCTGCAATCAGCCGGTATCTTGTCTCCCGCGCTAAGCATTATAACGTCTCCGACCACAAGCTCGGAGCAGTCGAGCGCAACGGTTTTGCCCGCCCTTACGGCGTAAATCCTGCTTCCTCCGCCGTATTTCTTAAGCGCTGCGTAGGCTTTCGCGCTGCGCCCCTCCATAACCAGCGAAATGGTGACGGACAGTATTATAGCTCCGGCTATGCCGGCTATCTCGGTAAAATCGAACGGCGCGCCTTTTACTGCCGCCGTTACGTTTACGGTAAGCGTCAGTCCCAGCGCAAACAGCAGTATCAGCATCATGGGCTCGGTGAGCTCATCGAAGATTCTGCGCAACAGGCTTTTCGGCTTTTTGCGCGA
>CASFJH010000067.1 GCA_949294845.1 uncultured Bacillota bacterium
AAATTTCTAAATTTTTCAACCGCTATTGAGTTTGCGAACGTAGAATTTCAGAGTAAATTTCCTAATGGCACTGTGGCGGGTGCTTGAATAAACGAGCGGCTCGGCTACGCCTCGCCGTTCAAGCACCCGCCATATGAGCAAACGTAACAAAGCGAAAATCAAAGCGCACGCGGCATAAAAACAGGCGAATAGATTTTTGTAATTTATCCGCCTGTTTTGTTGTTAAGGACTGTTTGTTGCTTGCAACTATGTTTGTAAATCAAGATTTTTATTCTTGTTTGCGTGCAACACCTTAAATAAATTATCGTTTTAGCAACCGACAACCTCTAATCCCCGTGTAGGACGAGAATCAGGATTTTGTCCTTTCTGTAAGTTTCAAACCTTCTTATTTTTTTGTAAGACGATTTTTGAAGTCGTTTTTGCCTTTTTATCTTCGTCAATGATGCCTGCAATAAGCATCGCGTTCGGGGTTGGGGGGGCACGTCGACTTGACCTGCTTTTGTCAAACGTTTCTCCAGTCGAATACCGTGCCAAGCGGGAAATTTTTGTCGTCGCAAAGTTCGTTGTAAATCCGCGGAGCATCCGAGGGCGATTCAATACGCGAAATAATCGGCTCTACTTGGATTCGCTTTGTGGCAATCATGTCAATAATTGCGTTGCAGTCATCGTTGTGAGTCCAGTGATGCGGATAGGACTCGTACTTCGGTCTTACAAAATTGTGCGCGCCTATCAGCTTGATCCCCGGTCTGTGAACCTGTTTGTAAAAGTCAATCGCACAATCGGACACTCTCGTGCAGCCGAGAAGCGATATTCTGCCCATCCAAGACGCGCAATCCAACGCTTGTTTCAATGCCTGCGCCGCACCTGTAACTTCAACGCAACCGTTTACGCCTTTGCCCTTTGTAATATCCTTCACCTTTTGAACAAAGTCCTCTTCCGACGGGTCGAGTGCATAGTCGGCGCCGAGCTTCAACGCAAGCGCACGTCTTTGAGCGTTCAAATCGACTGCGATTACAGGATTTGCACCGGAAAGTCTCAAAAATTGCGTTGCAAATATTCCGAGAAGCCCCTGTCCCATCACCATTGCGCTTTCTCCAAGCTCGATTTCGAGTTTTCTAACTCCGCCGAGCCCCATGGAAGCAATAACAACAAATGCCGCTTTGAGAGATGAAACAGCGTCGTTTTCAACCTTGGTTATGTCGCTTTCGGGACGAATATTGTACTTGGAATGGCATCCATGATATACCAAAACGCGATCGCCAACGGACACTTTTTTCACCGCGGAACCGACTTCTTCCACATATCCCACGCCGCAATAGCCCAGTGACATGGGGAATTTTTGCGAGGTGTTGTTCATACCCAAAATGCAAGATCTTTCCGTACCGCCGCTTACAACGGTATATTCCATTCTTGTAAGAACTTCGTTCTCCTTCACCTTGCCGACTTCGTTTTCAATAAGTTCCGCCTTGTGAATACCCGTAAAAAATATTTGTTTGTTTTGCATATAATACCTCACATTTTATTTAATACAAGAAGTTTTGTTTGAAATTGCGCCAACCGCGCCAAACAAAACCGACGATTTTACACACTTGCCGAACAAAAAACGTTTTGTTCTACGTTCACAATGATTTGATAGATTTTGAACTTGTTTCTTGCTAAGTGTTGCACTTAGATTGACAATTCACTAATAGTATATATATTTTCAACTGTCCAAATAGTGTGCAAATCAACCTGCTGCCCTCGCCGCAACGGTCAACAAAAAAACAACGCGACCGTCCGAATCGGACCTGTATTTATTAAATCAAAATAAATGCGTTATGTAAATAGCCTATTTGCTTTTTTTTGTCATTTTTGATAATGAAAAAAGTCGCAAACTTGCTTGCAAGGGTTTGCGACTTCGCACATTGTCGGTAAACCATAACAACGTGATAGAACAAATAGCGGATAAATTGATAGAAAGCCAAAACGGCAGACAGATTCACGGAAGAAGAAATGCGAGCGTATTACGAGCAGGCTTTGACACTCGAACCGCAGATGCTGATAAATACGCTTGTAAAGCAAATAACGCTGTACGACGATAAGATAATCATTCGATACAACAGCCCCGTAAAAGCAGGTCCCGGTGAAAGTCGGGACTTTTCTTTTTACGAAAAACAACTCAAAATGACGTATGTAAGACAAAACAAGAAGGATTTGCAATACCGCAAGTTTACGATTGTGCTTTCCGTCTGACACTAAAAACCAGCTGCCTCCGATCTTAGCGAGGGTTCGAATCACTACCTCTCGGGCAGGATTTTTACCGCTTTTATTCGAACCCCCGTCAAAAGTGTAAAAACGGCTCAAAATTGCTTGTTTTTAAGCGAAATACCGTATTTGTGGTAAGAAAAAATCCTAAACCGAATTTAGGTGTTCGATTTAGGATTTGTTTGGCGGAGAGGGCGGGATTCGAACCCGCGGTACGTTTTAGCGTACGCACGCTTTCCAAGCGTGTGCCTTCGACCACTCAACCACCTCTCCGTAGGTTGAACGCTCTACAACAAGAGCAATTGTACCACAAGTAATAAAAAAAAGCAATTGTTTTGCGACTGTTTTTCGGACGGGGAATTAAATTATATTCAGGACGGGGCGCATAACAGCACGGATTGCTTAAATTTTACTTTTAGCCGGTTTTTTGATTGAAATATACGAAAATATATAGTATACTTAAAATGTATATGGTTGCAGACAGAGGTTGTATAGAATTGGCGTTTTTAGGTGACGCGGAGTTTACTCGGTACGTCAGGTACCGGCTCGTGTCGGAGAGCGCCGGCAAAGCGGGCGCGCTTACCGGAGCAGCCAACAGACTTGTCAGCGCGGTATTTCAGTCGTACTATTTTACGGAATTGTCGGGCGAGCTGAGCGAGGCCGAGGCTGACGTCGCCCGGCGCGCGCGTAACGCCCATGTGCCGGCTCACGCGAAAAACGCCGGTATGGCGGACTATAAACGGGCTACGGCGCTGGAGGCGGTTTTCGGCTGGCTTTCGCTTTCGGGTGACCGCGAAAGGCTGGAATTTTTGATGGACAGGTGCTTCGGTTTGGGGAAAATTCGTCTCGCGGAAGCAAAGTGATTGCAATTTGCAATCGGATACTATATAATATAAGCGAGGTTGCGGACAATGAAAGTTACGGGCAAAGCAAAATTAATCAGATATACGGCCAATCCGGAAGAAACGATCGCATTGGCTAGCAAGCTTTGTTATTCGTCGCGCGAGACGGACGACCTTGTCGCCGATATCGAATCAAGGGATAATGCGAAATTCATTTCCATGCTGCACGGGATGGGGCATTATTCGCCGTTCGAGCACGCGTCGTTCACGTTTCTTATAGAAGGAGTATCGCGCGCGCTGCTGGCGCAGATCACAAGGCACAGAATAGCCAGTTTTTCGGTGCGCAGCCAGCGGTATGTGAGCGAGGGCGAATTCAACTATGTAGTTCCGCCTTCGATTTCCGCTCTCGGTAAAGAGGCCGAGGAGGAGTATGCCGCGCAGATGGAGCAGATGCTCAGATGGTACCGCGACTGGCAGGAGCGGCTGGGCGGCGCCTGCGAAAGCGCCAACGAGGACGCGCGGTTCGTGCTGCCCAATGCGTGCGAAACCAAAATGGTGCTTACGATGAACGCCAGAGAGCTGCTTCACTTTTTCGAGCTGCGTTGCTGTAACCGCGCTCAGTGGGAGATAAGGAACATTGCGTGGCAGATGCTGGAAGAGGTCATGAAGGTTGCTCCGTCGGTGTTCGAGACCGCAGGACCGGGGTGCTTGCGCGGGCGGTGTCCCGAGGGCAGCAAGAGCTGCGGCAAAGCCGCTCAGGTAAGAGCGCGTAAAGAAGCGGTCTTAAAGGAGATCCAATGAAAATAGAGGGACGTAACGCCGTTTTCGAGGCGATAAAAGCCGGAACTACGATCGACAGACTGCTGGTGGAGAAAGGGCTTAAGGACTCGGGCGCTCAGCGTATAATCGACGAGGCCAACTCGCGAGGGATCAAGATCTTTTTCCGCGACAAGACAGCGCTCGATCGTGAGAGCCGCGGTCGGCACCAGGGGTTTATCGCCGAGGTTACCGACTTTAAATACTGCGAGCTGGACGATATACTCGCCGTTGCCGCAAAGAGAAACGAGCCGCCTTTTATAGTTATTCTGGACGGAGTCGAAGATCCGCATAATCTCGGTAGCGTTATCCGAGTTGCCGAATGCGCCGGAGTACACGGCATCGTCATACCGCGGCACAGGGCGGTAAGCGTCAACGAAACGGTTATAAAAGTTTCGGCAGGCGCCGCAGAACACATGCTCGTAGCCAAAGTGACGAACATAAACGACGCCATAGACGCTTTGAAAGAGGCGGGCGTATGGATTTATTGCGCCGATATGGACGGCGAGAACGTTTATTCGGCGAACCTTACGGGGCCCATAGCGTTTGTCGTAGGCGGCGAGGGCGAGGGCGTAAAGCGGCTTACCAAACAGAAATGCGACGGAG
Organism: uncultured Bacillota bacterium; assembly: GCA_949294845.1. Classification (GTDB taxonomy): domain Bacteria; phylum Bacillota; class Clostridia; order Christensenellales; family Pumilibacteraceae; genus HGM11386. Next base: position 4,509 of record CASFJH010000067.1, read on the forward strand.
TGCTGAGAATACCGATGTTCGGCAAAATAAACTCCCTCAATGCGTCCGTTGCCGCAGGAATCATGCTTTACGAGCGGGTAAGGCAGACCGCAGGAAGATAAAAGGCGCGCCGCGGAAGAATATGCAGACTGCACTGCGGCACAACAAAATAATAATACAATTTAAGGAGATACTAAGTATGCGTAAACCTATTATTGCCGGCAACTGGAAAATGAACAATACCGTAGCCGGAACGAAACAGCTTTTATCCGAGCTTCTTCCGCTGGTCGGCGACGTTACCGAAACCGAAGTCGTAGTGTGCGTGCCGTTTACCGATATAGCGACGGCGGCGGCGATGACAGCCGGAACGAACGTTAAAGTCGGCGCGCAGAACGTCGCATGGGCGGACAAGGGCGCTTTTACCGGAGAAATCAGCGCCGATATGCTTAAAGAAGCCGGAGCAGAGTACGTTATCATCGGCCACAGCGAACGCCGTCAGTATTTCGGCGAGACTGATGAAAGCGTCAACAAACGCACCGTGCAAGCGCTTAAAAACGGGCTTAAACCCATTGTTTGCGTAGGCGAGACGCTGGCTGAAAGAGAGGGCGGCATAACAGAGGAAGTGCTTTGCAGACAGCTTGAAGGCGGCTTCAGCGGGATCGCTTCGGAACAGATGGCGCAGATAGTGGTCGCATACGAGCCGGTATGGGCTATCGGAACGGGCAAAACGGCTACCAGCGCGCAGGCTGAGGAAACCATCGCGTATATACGCGGCAAGCTTGCCGCCATGTTCGGCAAGAAAACGGCGGACGCCGTGCGTATTCAGTACGGCGGCAGCATGAATCCGTCAAACGCGAAAGAGCTTATGGCGCAGCCCGACATCGACGGAGGACTTATCGGCGGCGCGTCGCTCAAAGCGCCCGACTTTACGGCTGTAGTCAAATACAACGGCTGACAATCGGGATAAACGCGCCCGAGGCGGATCGACGCTGCCTTATGTCGGTGAAATTATCTGAAAAGGAGAGAACAATATGACTGACGCTATAATAATTATGGATGGATTCGGATACCGTGCCGACGCTCGCGGCAACGCTATCGCGGAAGCCGGAACTCCTTATCTGGATTATTTGAAATCGAAATACCCCAATACTCTTATCGAAGCTTCGGGGCGCGCTGTCGGTCTGCCCAAAGGTCAGATGGGCAACAGCGAAGTAGGACATCTCAATCTGGGCGCAGGACGGGTTGTGTATCAGGACATAACGCGTATAGACAAAGCGATCGAGGACGGCGAGTTTTTCACTAATCCGGCTTTTATGGGCGCGGTAGAAAACTGCAAAAAGCACGATTCGGCCATGCATCTTGTCGGATTGCTTTCGGACGGCGGCGTTCACAGCATGAACACCCATCTGTATGCCTTGCTCGAGCTTTGCGCGAAAAACGGGATAAGCAAGGTGTGGGTACACTGCGTCACCGACGGGCGCGACGTGCCGCCGGACAGCGCCGCCGGATATATTGCCGAGCTGGAAGCCAAATGCGCCGCGATCGGCGTGGGAAAAGCGGCGACTATAGTGGGACGCTATTATTACATGGACCGCGACAATCGCTGGGAACGCGTTGAGCGCGGATATAACTGCGTTTTTGCCGGTCAGGGAACGCGTTACACCAACGCTGCGGCAGGTATAGCCGCGTCTTATGCCGCCGGCAAATACGACGAGTTTGTCGAGCCGGTCGTTATAGGCGATTATTCGGGCATAGCGGAAAACGACAGCATAATTTTCTATAACTTCCGTTCGGACAGAGCGAGGGAGATCACGCGTGCGGCGATTTATCCCGACTTTGATAAATTCGAGCGCGCAGGCGGATATAAAAAGACGTATTATGTCGGCATGACGCAGTACGACGCGACGTTTGAAGGCATAGTTACCGCGTTTGCGCCTAAAGACATAGTCAACACTCTGGGCGCGTGGCTGGCCGCTAACGGAAAAACGCAGGCGCGCGTGGCCGAAACGGAAAAATACGCGCACGTCACGTTCTTCTTCAACGGCGGCGTGGAGCAGCCCAACCCGCTCGAGCGCAGAGTGCTCGTTCCCAGTCCCAAGGTGGCGACATACGATCTCAAACCCGAAATGAGCGCTTACGAGGTGGCCGACAAGGCGGTTGCCGAGATAGACAAAGGACTGGACGTGCTCATACTCAACTTTGCCAACTGCGACATGGTAGGACATACGGGAGTCTTCGGCGCGGCGGTAAAAGCCGTAAAGGCGGTAGACGAATGCGTTAAGAAGGTAGTGGAAAAAATTCTGTCCACAGGCGGCACCGCAATAGTGACGGCCGATCACGGCAACGCCGAGCTTATGTCGTTCGACGACGGCGCGCCTTGTACGTCTCATACGACAAACCCCGTTCCTTTTATCGTCGCGGGAGATAAGTATATCGGACGTGCGCTTAAAAAGAGCGGCGCGCTGTGCGACGTAGCCCCCACGCTTCTCGAGATCATGGGGATGGATAAGCCCGCCGAAATGGACGGCGAATCGATGCTTGACTGAAAATCGGCCCGAAGCCTGATTTTTGACGTATTCACACGTTTTTGGCATTAGTGATAAAAGGCATTCGGGCTATAACGTGTGTTTAAGGGGCATTTAAAGCCGTCAGAATCGATATCGACTTTATATTTCATCAAAATATTTGTCAAACAGCCGCAAAACGCTTTATTTTTGCGGCTGTTTGTGCTATAATTAATAAGTTGAAAA
>CASFJH010000068.1 GCA_949294845.1 uncultured Bacillota bacterium
CCGGACTCGGCGTTCGCGCTGCCTTACAGCGCGTTCAGCGGCACGGCGTATTCCGAAAATCCGGACAACTGGGAAAACGGCGCGCTGTATGTGGGCAAGTATCTGATTTGCGTAAACGCCGATTTTGCCGGCACCGTATCGTTCAGTGTAAAAGCCGGCACTCTGGTCAAAGCCGATTACGCGCTCAGCTCGAGCGGCGGCGGCGGTTATGTTTACGTCAACGGGCAGACGGTGAATACAACGGGTAAGCTTACCTCCGTTATTTTCCCCGACAGCGTTGTCCGCATAGGCGAAAGAGCGTTTTACGGATGCTCCAAGCTGGCTTCGGTCGCACTGCCCGACGGGCTGAGGGAGATAGGGAGCGGCGCGTTTACGGGCACGGTTGCGATGACTACGCAGAATCACGGCGTGTATGTGGATAATTGGCTTGTCGACTTCGACGATTCATCGGTAACCTCGTTTACGGTGAGAGATGGAACAGCAGGTATAGCCGACGGTAAGCTCTTTTCATCCGCTTTGAGCATAACTTCCGTCACTTTGCCTTCCTCGCTGAGGCATATAGGCGCCAGCTGTTTCAGCGGCGCGGGCTTTGCTTCCGTTACGCTTCCCGCAGGACTCGTCTCCATAGGAGAGCAGGCGTTCGGCAACTGTTCCTCGTTGGTTTCCGTCAATCTCGGCGACTGCCGTTCGCTCGAATCGATAGGGTACAGCGCGTTCAGAAGCTGTGCGCTTACAGAAGCGGTTAGCCCCGTAAGCGTAACGTATGTCGGCGGTTACGCCTTCAACTTCAACACCGGAATTGTCATAAAGTGCGAAGCCGCGTCCCAGCCTGACGGGTGGGCAAGCGATTAGGCTAAAAACGGAACGGGCGAAAATACGGTGCAGTGGAATGCGGCCTGACCGGTCAGCGCTCCGGCTTCTGTCTTAAAGAAAAATAACCTTTCCACGGATCGGGCTTTTTCAGCCTGGCCGCGGCATCACGGATATCGACGCCGTCCGGAGTGACGGCGTCGATTTCTTTCCAGCTTATGGGCATGGATACGGTCGCGCCTTTGCGCGCGCGCAAAGAGTAGGGAGCGACGAAAGTTGCTCCGCGCGTGTTGCGCGCCCAGTCGATAAATATTTTGCCGACGCGCTCCTTTTTGCGCATATTGGCGGTGTATCTTTCCGGCCACCTGAGGCACATAAGCTCGGCGACGCCGCGCGCAAAATCGCGGAAAGATTCCCAGTCGGGGTACGGAGCGACCGGCGAGACGATGTGATATCCCTTTCCGCCGCTCGTTTTGACAAACGATTTAAGCCCAAGCGACGACAGCGTTTTTTTGAGGTCTTTCGCGCCTTGCCGCACTTTATCGACGGGCAATCCTTCGTCGGGATCGAGATCGAACACGAGAGTGTCCGGTCTGTCGTGATCGGCCGCAAGACTGCCCTGTATGTGAAATTCCAGCGTTCCCAGCTGCGCTTGAGCCGCCAGCTCTTCCTTGTCGGTTACATAGAAGAACTGACGCGATTTGCCGCGTGAAAACGTTTCTACCGTTTTGACCTTCTCGCCCGCGGCGGGATGTTTTTTGAAAAAACAAGCAGACAAGTCG
>CASFJH010000069.1 GCA_949294845.1 uncultured Bacillota bacterium
AATAAGCGTATTATAAAAATTATATAATGAAACGCACCCCTGAAGTTTCATGCTTAAGGGGTGCGTTTGACTGTCTCCGGACGCCTTATTGAATTGCTGTGAGTTTATCCGCTGTCAGAGCGAATTGAGCGCGAGCTGAACGAGTTTGCCGGCGGCGCGTGCTCTGTCGATGAGCTCCGCCGTAACGACTGAACCTTCGGGCACAATGACGTTGCCCTCGTGCGAAAGTATATGCTTGACGGTCTTTTTCCCGAGCAGAAATTTGTAATCCGAGCGTTCGCCGGTATGCGGAGCCGTCGTTACCGTTAGCTTTTCGGGCAGTTCCACGGTAGTGGCGGCGACCGTTATCTGCTCGGCGCCCTCCGGGATGCGCGGCTTTCGCGGTCTGACCGGCCGGAACGGCTTCTGGGTATCGTTGAAAATGAGTATCTTATCCGAGTACGATACCAGAGTGTCCGATTCATAGGTTTTTCCTTCGATCTCGAACTGTTTTACGTTCACTCCGTCGAGGATGACGTCGGTGACGCGGCCGAGGCTCTTGCCGTCGAGATTGTACGCCGTGCGGTTTATGGGGTTGGGCGCGACTTCCGACGGGGGATTGTTCCAGCCCGCGCGTATCAGTCCCTCGTGCGAGACGACGGCGGCGTCGGCGCCCAGTCTGAGGCGGTCGAGAGCGACGTAACGCTGTTCGGGCGCGTTTTCGTCTTCGGAGAACAGTTCGACATAACGTCCGCGCCGGAAATTTTTATCGAAGAATATATTGCATACCGTTCCGGCGAATTTGGCGTCGGAAAGCGTAATGAGCGGTTTGCTGAGAAGCTCGCTTACACGATACAAGGTTTTTACCTCCAATATAACTTATACAGTTATATTTATTCGGGTTGATTACGCAATATGCCTGCAGAGGGCGGCGCAGTATTTTTTCACAGGTAATTTCGCTGCGGTATGCGCATACTAACTCCGTGAAAGACGGTTTCAGAAAATTCATTTCGGGGGCGGGAATGTTTGCGTTCCTGAGCATGACGGCCAAACTGATCGGCGCTTTGTACCGTATTCCGCTCACCAACGTAATGGGCGCGGAAGGCATAGGACTGTATCAGATGGTGTTTCCGCTGTATACCGTACTGCTGACTGCTACGAGCGGAGGGCTTACCGCCGCAATAGCCAAGGTTACCGCCGCATACAACGCTACGGGCGACGAGCGCAGTTCGTTCCGAACGCTTAAGGTAACGCTTACGGCGGTGATTGCGGTTACCTTCATCGCGGCTTCGGCGCTGGTGCTTTTCCGCGGTAAGATAGCTTTCGTTCAGGGCAACCGGCTTGCCGCGGTGTCATATCTGGGCATCGCGCCCAGCATAGTTTTGGTGGGTATAATATCGTGCTTCCGCGGGTACTATCAGGGCTCGCAGAATATGCTGCCGTCGGCGCTGTCCCAGCTTACCGAACAGACGGTAAAGCTTGTCGCGGGACTGGCGCTGTGCAAGGCGCTGCTGCCTTACGGCGTTCAGTACGCCGTTCTCGGCGCGCTTACCGGCGTAACCGTCAGCGAACTCGCCGCGCTTCTCGGGCTGCTCGTGCAGTATTTCTTTACGCGGAGAGCGGTCAAGGCGCGCACCGTGATCGATATAGCCGCGCCCGTGCGGTCTGACGCAGAGGTTTCCGCCGAGCTTGCGCCCGCTATGCCGGTCAGGCATATAAAGCGCGCCAGTCTCATTAAAAACGTGTGCCGCGTCGCTCTGCCCGTTACTCTCGGAGCGCTGGTAATGCCGCTGACGCAGGTTATAGACAGTATTCTCGTTATAAACATTCTCGCGCGCGCTACGGACACCGCTTACGCCACGTCCCTTTACGGAGTGCTGAACGGGCCTGTAAACTCGCTGATAAATATGCCTGTAGTAGTGACAACCGCCGTATCTGTGGCGCTGCTGCCTAAGATAAGCGCAGCCTCTGCCACCGGCGCCGAAGTTTCGCGCACGGTCTCGGTGGCGCTTAAGTATTCGCTTCTGATTGCGTTTCCCGCGGCCGGAGCGCTGGCGGTGTTTTCGCGCGATATTTTATCCTTGCTGTACTCCAGGTCGGTCGATCCCGCGCTTATAGGCGTAGGCTCCTCGCTGCTGAGGCTGGGGTGCGTGACCGTCGTTTATACGGCGTTCATACAGGTGGCTACCGCGGTTCTGCAGGGGTGCGACAGGCCGCGCGTACCCGCCGTCAATCTGGTGATAGGTGCGGCGGTCAAGGTTCTTTTCACCGTACTGCTGCTGGGGCTTACCGGAATATACGGCGCTGTCGCCGCTTCCGCGCTTTGCTACGGAGTGACGGCGGCGCTGGACGTAGCGGCGCTTGTAAAACGCACTCCGTTGCGCGCGCCCTTCTACCGCACGGCGGTCGCTCCGGCATTGGCGTCCGCCGCGGCGCTGGCAGCGGCTTACGGAATTTTCAAAGCGGTGGAAACCGTTGCGGCGGGCATCTGGCCGCTGGTAGCCGCCGCGGCCGCGGCGATCGTTTTATATCCGGCGGCGCTGGCGGTATCCGGCGCTTTCGGCAAGGACGAGCTGTCCGCACTGCCCGTCGTGGGCGGATTTTTCAAGGCGTCCGGAAAAAAGAACGGGCGGGATAAGGAAAAATTCCGCAAAGCGGCCGATAAAAAGGTAAAATAAGGCGATAAAGGTTGATTTTTTACCGGTTTGGCGTTATAATTAATACGAATACAACCGGAGGGAACGACTATGCTTGACCTTAAATTCATTGTGGAGAATGCCGACAGAGTAAAGGCCGCCATGGCGACGCGCAGCGGCACTTACGACGTCGATGCTGTTTTGCGGCTTGATGCCGAACGCCGCGAGCGCCTTCGCGAAGTGGAAGCGCTCAAAGCGAAGCGCAATCGCGAATCGGAAAAGATCGCCGCGCTCAAGAGAGAGGGCAAGGACGCGTCCGAAGCGATCGCCGCGCTCAAAAACGACGGCGACAGGATAAAGGAGCTTGACGCCGAGCTTAACAGGATCGAGCCGCAGCTTAAGGAAGCGCAGATGAGTATTCCCAATATCCCCGACGCGTCTGTCCCCGTAGGGCGCGACGACCGCGATAACGTGGAGATCCGCCGCTGGGGCGAACCGACTAAGTTCGACTTCCCGTTCAAGGCGCATTGGGATATAGGCGCCGCGCTCAACGTGCTCGACGCGCCTACCGCCGCCAAGATAACCGGCACGCGCTTTACGATACTCCGCGGCGCGGGAGCGAGGCTCGAGCGTTCGATATATAATTTCATGCTGAATACGCATACGGCGTCGGGTTATACCGAGATAGCGCCGCCTTATATGGTCAACCGCGACAGCATGTACGGAACCGGACAGTTGCCTAAGTTCGAGGAGGACGCTTTCGCCGTCAAGAACACTAATTATTTTCTTATTCCTACGGCTGAGGTTCCCGTCACCAATATGCACAGAGGCGAAGTGCTGTCCGAATCCGATCTGCCGATCAAATACTGCTCGTACACCGCGTGCTTCCGCGCCGAGGCGGGAAGTGCCGGCCGCGATACGCGCGGGCTTATCCGTCAGCACCAGTTCGACAAAGTCGAGCTGGTCAAGTTCGCCAATCCCGAAAACAGCTTTGACGAGCTGGAATCCCTTACTGCCGACGCTGAGAGCATACTGCAGAAGCTTGGACTTCCTTACCGCGTCGTTTGTCTCTGTACCGGCGACGTCGGCTTCTCGTCCGCTAAGACTTACGACATCGAGGTGTGG
>CASFJH010000070.1 GCA_949294845.1 uncultured Bacillota bacterium
CGGCAAAGAGTTTAATATTGCAAAGGACGAAACGACCGGTCTTGAATTCAAGTCGGCGAAAGGGCTTAATTCTTCGGACGAGATAGTCGATATAATCGACGTTGAATTGATCGCTCCCAAAACGATCGGTACCAGCGGCTATGCAGGCGGTATATATATTTACGACGATTACGTTTATTATGCCAGCCCCAACAATCAGCAGAATAAAGAAGGCGTCGTTCAGTCGTCCAAGACCGACTTTTTCCGTACCAAGCTTGACGGAAGCAAAACGCAGAAGATATTCACCACGACCGAGGACAGCGCGGACAAGCCTTACGGATTCTATAAATACAACGGAAGCGTATATCTTGTCGTTCTCGACGGGACTACACTAAAATCGGTTAAAGTGGGAACGCGCAAGCATGAAATAACGCAGATTGCCGAGGACGTGACCAGCCTCGTCATTCCCGAGCGCCCCGTTTATTACCAGGGTATCGACGAAAACGGAGTGGAGAACTTCGTCTACTTCACGCGCTCGGTAGACGAGCGTACCGGCGTCACTCTCGAATGCGTGCGTCCGGACGGTGAGGAGCGGTTCATATTCCACAACAGCTCTACGGCCTCGATAGACGCAGTGCGCGACGGACTGGTGTTTTACCGCACGGTTTACGAGCAGACGCAGACTGCGGTATGCTTTACCAATCTTCACGACGAACTGACGGAACGCAGCGAGTCGTATAAAGCCGATCCCGCATATTCCGAACAGATCAGCGGCACGGTGGTGACAAAGAGCACGGACACGCTCAGCGGATACACTTACACATACGCGTTCCGTCCCGATTCTTTGGGGGATAACGTTTACTTTTTGTATACCACGTCATCCGGAATTTTTTACGAGAACCGCTCTTTGAGCGATCCTGTGCAGATTTATTCCGGCACTGCAAACGTAAAGCTTGTGGACGTTGACGACAGCACGGTGTACTTTACGGACAGCGACGATACCAATATAATTTACAGCACGAACCTTTATACGCCGGCGAGCGACAAGGAAACGGCCAGACTGACTCTTACAGGCAATACGACCATAACTGGGACCGGACTTGATATTGCAGCGGGATATCTGGTATACTTTGCCGCTTACGACGACAGCGCGGCCGACTATACCTTCTTCTACAAGCTGCACGATATAGAAGTCGGCGGCGATGACGCCCGTGAAGCGGTGTTCGTAGGTAAAGTGGATCCCGACGAGATTACGGTAGAGGAAGATACCGAGGAAACGGACACTTCCTCTGACAGCACGACTTCGGCATAAAAAGCGAGTAACGACTTGGTTTTCCTCCGCATATATTAAAAGATGCGGAGGATTTTTTTATGGCGGTGAATTACAAAGCGGCAGGCAGGATTTCGGGTAATCCGCTGTGCGGACTTTGCGAAAGAATGTGTATAGAGGTCAGGCAGGTTTTCGACGGGTGTATGCGTCGGGCGGATAATCAGAATTCGGTAGCCAGGTTTTCAGGATTCACTGCCGGCGAACCGGCCGAGTTCGTATCTGTCTCGCTTGGCGGTCAGGCGGTGATAAGCGGACTGAAAGTCAGTTCGGGCGAGAGTTGCAACAGCATGGAGTTTGTTCTCAATATTCCGCTGCTGCTCACTTATACCGACACGTCGGGGCAAACGGGTACTGCCGTAGGGATGTTGAGACTTAACCGCAGCGTGTCGCTCAGAGTTCCTACCGGCGGACTTTTGCCTTATACGGTTGAGCCCAAAGTGTTTATTTACTGCAACGTGGGCAGTTTCCTTAATTCGGATACGGTCAGTTTTACCTATTGCATAGTGGAAATTATAAAAGTAATAATAGAAACCGACATACTTGTACCGACATACGGCTATGCGGTTTATCCTGAATGTTCCGAATGCGGCGGCGGCTGCTCGTTTATAATGGCGTCGCCGGTTTTTCCCGATACGGACGCACGAAGGCGACGGCAGTAAGCCGTCGGGGAGTGCGGAGCGTTAAAACGGTTGCGCTTTTGCCCCGACGTATGGTATACTGTACCAATGAAAGTATTTGCAATAAGCGATTTACATCTTTCGATAAACAATCCCAAACCTATGGATATCTTCGGCGAGAGATGGGACAATTACCTCGAGAAAATATCAGAGTCCTGGGAAAACTGCGTGTCCGAGGACGATACGGTGCTGATAGCCGGAGACATCAGCTGGGCAATGACGCTGGAATCCGCTGTTCCCGATCTGAGATACATTGCCGGATTAAAAGGGAATAAAGTTATACTGCGCGGCAACCATGACTACTGGTGGAAATCCATCAGCGGCGTAAGAGCAATGCTGCCTGCAGGTATGTTTGCCGTTCAGAACGATTGCGTGCGCGTCGACGATCTTTTGCTTTGCGGAAGCCGCGGCTGGCTGAGTCCCGACGTCAAACAGTTTACGGCGGAGGATAAAAAGATTTATGATCGCGAGCTTATACGAACGCGTATGTCGTTGGACGCCATGCGCGCGGAGCGTCGCGACGGCGACAGGGTGGTCGCAATGATGCACTATCCGCCGTTCAACAGCCGTTTGGAGCGCTCGCCTTTTACCGAGCTTTTTACCGAGTATGAGGTAGACGCAGTAGTTTACGGGCATCTCCACGGCAAGGACTGCCGCGTAAGCCGCGAGACTGTAATAGACGGTATAAAATATTATCTTACGTCTTGCGATCTTGTGGATAACCGGCTGGTGGAAATAGAATTACAATAGGCTTTTAAGTAAAAAAACGCGCTCCCGTTCCGGCGGGAGCGCGAGTCGTTTTTGCCGCAATAAAACGTTTGTTTAAAAAGTATTACGGTTACGCGCATACGGCTTACTGAGTGCCGTGCGATTAAAGCCGCGATTCTATTATGCGCGGATTGCGCCGAACGAACTTTTAAACGGCGGATTGTCAAAATCTCTTAATTACCAGCCGGACTTACATTCGACAAGGCAAATATTAAAAGCTTTTAAAGTAAATTTGCTTTTTGCCGCAAACGGCAGGAAAAAATAATCACCCTTACGGATTTCCCTCGTGTAGTCCTCGCCGGACAATAATCCGCTTCCTTCGGTTACGATAAACAGCGAGGGAGCGGACGAGAGGCAGACCTGCGTGTCAGTCAGCGTATGCCTGTATACGCGAAAGCACGGAGTGTCTTCAGCGCCTATGAGCTGTTCGTATAGGCGGCCGTTCCCGTTCCCGATAACGAGCGGCGTCTTTTTTGCGGCGCCAACTATATCCGCACCGTATTTCCCGTAATCGAAACAGTCAAGAGCGACGTCTTTGCTCAGCCCGAGATACATTTCGTACTCGCTCAGCTTGTAATCGTCGCACATATGCTCAGGCTGAATGGTAAAATCTGTCGGCTCCTGAACTTCCAGAATGAGGCAGCCCGCGCCTATCGCATGCACCGTTTTAGCGGGAATCAGGTAGACGTCGCCGGGTTTTACGTCCACGCGGTTCAGATAGGGGATCATTACGTCCCTGTCGGTCATGCTCGCTTCCGTAAGCGCTGAAAGAGTTTGCTTATCCGTTTTGTCTTTGAAGCCCAGATATATGCAGGCGTCGGGACGCGTCTGAAGGATCAGCCACATTTCGGTCTTTCCGTGCTTGCTGTTAAAGTATCTTTCGGAAAACGCCCTGTCGGGGTGCGCCTGAACAGGCAGCCTTACGGCGCTGTCCAACAGCTTGACGAGAATATCGAAATCGCCTGAATCTCCCAGCATTTCCTGCTTATGCTTTTCCATAAGCACAGAAAAAGGCAGATGCGAATTTTCCGCAAAAGAAAGGCCTTCGGTATTGCTTCCGCGCTCGCGGTTGAGCGCAAGCACCTGACTTGCCACCCATTCTTCTGGAAAGTTGCCGTCCTCGGGCGGATCTCCGAAAAAGTCATGAAAAAGTTTTCCGCCGCGATATACGCGGAATACTCGGTTCCGTCTGAAAAAGACCGGACGCGAGCAGAGCTTGGTTTCATCGCACATAACAAATAAACCTCACCTGTATCTTATTCTGTTCCGAAGTTCCGCTTCGGAAATATTTTCGAGCGCCGCGCATGCGGCGAAAGAGCAACCGAAGGCGGCCTCTTCTTCATAAAGAGGCAAACGCATAGGCATTCCAAATTTTTCTGAAAAAATATTCCGCAACAGTCCGTTTTTGCGTATTCCGTTTCCCGATCCCACAAGCATTACTGGATCGGTTTTTAATAGTTTGCGGAAATCGTCATAAAACGAGTACAGCTCGTCGCATATTCCTTTTAGCACCGAGAGAGTCATGCGTTCGGGAGAAAAATTGTGCCGGCCGATGTTTGAAAACGCGCCGCGCGCGGCGGGATTATTCCGTGTGCCGCAGAAATACGGCTCGCATAATATGTCGTCTTCGCCGTTTTCTGCACATTCGGCGCCGCGGTTCATTAAGTCGTATGCGTTTTCGGGAACGGGCATTCCGAACATTTTCAAAGTCGCAGCAAAGAAATTTCTGAGCAGGGAATAGGAATATCCTCCCGCAAGCGCGCAGCCCGTCATAAGGTATCTGCCGTTCAGGAATGGCCTGTATTCTATGCCGTTTGCGGGAGCGTACTCGTCGCAGACAACAGAAACCTGACTTCCGGTGCCTACGTTGACGAGTACTCCGCCCTCGCACAGAGAGCCGAGTACGCTTGCCTGATTGTCTCCGAGAGGGACGCAAACGGGAATGTTTTCCTTTGTTTCTCCGATGATACGGCAATCCGCCGTAAGTTGAGGGAGCATGCGCTTATCCAGACCGGCTTTTTCGATTGCGGCCGTATCAAACCGCAGATTTTTTAAATCGAACAGTCCGAGACTTGCCGCGTCTGACAGATGCATTACCGGCTCCGACTTGCCGCACAGCTTCATGGCGACGTAATCGTGAACGGTGCATACCGACTTCGCGTTTTTCGGATGCAGACCGTTTACCGTATTGTAAAACAGCGTTGTAAACCCGTAGCCGCTTGCCGCAGGATAACCCGTGCGGCGCGAGAGTTCCTGCGCGTAACTCGTGTCCTTATCAAACGGCTGTCCGCCGCGCTCATCCTGCCATGTGTAAAGCGGCGAAACGGGCTCTCCTTCGTCATTGAGGCATAGTACGCCGTGCATCTGTCCGGTAAGTCCGATGGCGTCTGTGTCCGGATATTGGCGCAAAAAGCCGTTCACAATGTCTTTGCAGATGCGCAGTATGCGCTCGGGCGCCTGACAGCGCGCGAAAGGAAGTCCGGTTCCGACTGAGCTGTCGTTGGCAAGCGTGACCGACTGCAGAAGCTCACCGCGTTCAGGATCGGTCACTACTCCGCATATGGACGTTGTTCCTATATCCAAGCCGATTGTTTTCATAAAAATCTCCGTTTCAGCATGCAGTCGAGGCAGGATCGAGACGCTTTATGATATCCTGCTGAATCTCGGGCGAAAGGTCGAGAAAATTAACAAACGTACCGTGGATACGCATGATATATACGCCGCTCGGAGCGTATTTCTTCGGATTGGCAAGGACTTTGCGCAGCATTTCGGGAGTAGTTACGTTGAAGTAAACATAGAAGGGAGCGATTTTACCTTCTTCGCAGGAAAAGAACAGCGGATTGAATATCTTGGATTTGAATTCCAATCCCTTTTCGGCGTAGGTTGAACCGCGGAAATATGCGGGATTCAGCCCGATATGTGAAGCATACCCTCCGTTAAAAAGCTCAAAAGGCAGTTTCAGCGTGGAAAGCAGTCTGAAGCCCAGTCCGTTCGTCGCTTCGCCGAACAGCGGATCGACGCCGTAGCCCAGCATCTCTCGCGAGCGCCTGCCGTCCGGCGTCGCGCCCACCCAGTAACCGTACAGCAGGTGAGTGGTGGGGCTGCTCCAGTCGGGGCGGAAAGGATTGCCGAGATAGTTTCTGACCGACGCGACGAGACGCGAAGCTTTTGTCGCAATCTCCGTCGCTTCGATGTCGGGCGCGTCGAGGTTATTACCGTATTTCGGACACGACAGCAGATACTCGTGCAGCTCGGGGTCTTCTCTGAAATCTGTGCGCAGGGCTTCAAGCAGCCGGCCGCAGTCCTGCGGCCTGTCGCGCAGAAGGCAGTCGATTGCGGTAAATGAGTCTGCCACGACGGCAAGCCCGTGGATAAGACAGCCGCTCCCGTTATATTTTGTGCCCTGTCTGCGGAAATCGCGCACGTCCGAACCGCTTTCTATTCCGCCCATAAAGCATGACAGGAAGGGAACGGGCAGTTTGGAAACGGCTTCGGACGCGCCGTTTGCCGCCTTTGCCATGCGCTTGGTAAAATATCTCAGATTGTCATAGAAGAGCGGACGGATATTGCGCAAAATTTCCGACGGGTTATCGTCAACGCCCATTTGTTCGTAAGTCCGGCCTATCTGTTTGCCCGATATAAGCGATTTGCCGCCGTTAACCGTAAGCTCGAGAATCTTCGCCATATTGAGCCAGCTGTTAGTGGTGTTGCCGTTGTCTTTTCCCATAATGAGCGGCTCCTGGCATCCCGCGATCGAATAATTTTCCAGATCCTCGCGATCTCTTCCGGCGCGCAAAAGGGTGGGGAAAACACCGTCGTCATTGAAAATTGACGGCGTAAGACAGCCGGGGGTGAAGAAAAACCGGCCCATTTCCCCGTACAGTTCGTCCGGAGTGTTTTTGTGCAGTTTTACGGACAGTATAGGCTGAGGCAGATTCATATCGTAGTAAGCGTCCAGCAGCGCATAGGATGAGAGGTTTGTAAGATCCTTTCCGTCGTTTGACTTTCCGCTCACGATAAGGTTCTGAGATATTGCCCAGCTGCGATCCCCGACGTTGAAGAATACTAGCATATGCTTGAAAATTCCCGCCGTCATGGCGCGTCCGGTGCCGCTCATGGCGCGGTAAGGCTCAAAAATCCGATCGGCATTGCCCACCGAAAAAGCAAACGGATTGGGCGCCTGCTCCATGCACATCATCTGCCACAGAAGTAAAAAGCTCTGAACCGCTTCATACAGATTTTCCGCCCCGTAAGCGGGAACCTTCCGCAGGGTGGAAATCAGCAGTTCAAGTTCGGTTTTTCGCCGTGCGTCGGCTGACTCCTTCAGCCGTTCCGCAAGCGCCGCATATCGTCTAGCAAGCACCAGAGTGCTTTCCAACGTCCGTTTCATAGCAGAATAGGCGTTTGATTTCTCCTCGTCGTCGCATTGTGCGAGTTTGCCGTCTATCTGTTCGATAAGATATAAAAGCCCGTGCTTTAAAGCAGGCTTAAAGTCCGGAATAAGATGTCCCGTGACCTGCTCGATAAAATATATAACCTCTTCGGTATCGTTTTCAGCCGATCGGTAAACTTTTTTCAGCGTCTTTACATAATCGGTTTGCTCGCTTGCCTGCTGTACCGCGCGGATGCGTTCGGGGGTGAACTGTCCGTTCGGCTCGATGTCGCCGTAAACGGCGGAGGGATCGCAATACCCGTTAAAAGTGCTTACCCTGAAATTGGGATTTATCAGCGCGTAGCTTTTGGCGAATGCGTCCCTCTGCGTTCCCGCGAATATCGCGTTTTCGTCGAGGGAGAGGGGTAGCTCTTCGCACACTTTTGCCAGTGCTTCCGCCTTCCGCACAATGTTCGGAAGCTCGGGATGCGCCTCTTCGTATGCGGTGCTTATCTCGCGTATGAGAAACCATCCGTCGAGGCGTTTTATCGCCCGTTCGTCGGCAAAAAGCTTAGTCGCTTTTTCATGTAACGTTTCGGGGGTGTATATTTGTTCAAAATCCATGATATGACTCCTTATTAAAACAGAATGATTGAGATTCAGGTGCGTATAACGTTAAGACCGTTTTCCCGATATATTTTTTCAAACCCGTTCACGGTCGACTGCTGTACAAATCCGTTTTTTACCGTATATGCATAGCCGCATTGCTTCCATTTTTCTTTTCCGTACTCGTGATAAGACAGAAACTCAAAGCTAGCGCGCGAAGTATCGTGACGCGTATAGAAATCGCAGAAACGCTCGGCGTCCTCTTTAGTGTCGTTTATCCCGTGAACCAGCACCGTGCGGACGAGCACGTTGCCGTGCAGCTTAAACGCTTGGGCAAGATTCGATTTCACGATATTGTTGCCCGTACCGGTAATTTGTCTGTGCTTTTCGTCGTTCCAGTGCTTGAAATCCATAATAAGCTGGTCGATCATGGGAAAAAGCTCCGATAACCGCGGATGCGTCGCGTTACATTCGACCGCCGTATTGAATCCTGCTTCTTTAAGCGCAAGCAAGGCCTCCCGCAGCGCTTCGTACTGCAGCGTCGGCTCCCCTCCGGTAAAAGTAACTCCTCCGCCGTCGAAAAACATCGCCTTGCATGAGCGCGCCTCTCTGACGATTTCGCCGACGGCGTACCTCATCAGAGGCTTTTTAGCCGAACACAGCGGGTTTTCCGCATGCATGCCTTCGGGGTTTGAACACCACGGGCAGCGCATATTGCAGCCCTGCAGGTGATATATCAGCCTGTTTCCGCGCCCGTCCTGCGAATAATTGAACCCCTTCTGAAAAACAATAAGTTCCATAGCGTCCTCTGAATAAATTAAACCGTTTAACAAATATCCTGATAACAGTATACACCAACAGAAAGAATTTGTAAATTGATTTTACAAAAAATCTTGTTTAATTGACAAAAATTTTTTTCTGATATATAATGAGAGGGAAGAGGACGAGAAAATGGAACGCACATTGAACGCTTCGGAAATGAAGATACGTAACAGGGCAAGAATCCTGAAGCTGATACGGAAGGGGGGTTATTCGCGCGCGGAGATTTCGCGGCTGACGGGACTGACGCGCGCCGCCGTAACGGTCATTATAGACGACTTTATCGCCAGAGGCATGATAAAGGAAGGGGAAAAGAACAGCTCTGCGGTGGGCAGAAAATCTGTCGGGCTGCGGTTGGACGCGGCTTACGGCTGGATGATAGGGCTCAACATATCCCGCCGGGCGTATACCGTCGGCGCGGTGGATTTCGGGGGCAACATACTCAGCGAGTGCAGCAGAGAAATTTCAGCCGGCGACGAGCCGGAAAAAGTGCTGGGCGATATCTGTATGAAGACAGAGGGCATAATGGCGCAGACATCAGGCAGATTTCTGGGAATCGGTATCACCATGCCCGGCCCGCTGGACAGGGAACGAGGCGTTCTGCTGCGCGTGCCGAATATGGAAGCGTGGAATCGGTTTCCCGTAAAAGCGTATTTTGAAAACAGGTTTTCCTGTCCGGTGCGCCTTGACAATAATTCCAACGCCGCGGCAAAGGCGGAAGAAGTATACAATAAGGAAGTTCAGGGCAAAAGCTTTCTTGAACTGATTGTCGATTCTGGCTTAGGCAGCGGAGTTATACTGCACATGGATAACCGTTCGGTGAGTTTCGATTGCGAGTTGGGACATACATGCGTCGATGCGAGCGGCGAAAAGTGCGATTGCGGCAACGTCGGCTGCGCGGAGATGTATGCTTCGGCGCGCGCAATCGTGCGGTATGCGCAGTCGCTTGATCCGTCGCTCTCGTGCTGGAAACAGATAGCGGACGGATATCTTGCGGGCGACGGGGCGTGCGCTCAGGCAGTGGAAAGAGAAGCGTATTACCTCGGCCGCATGCTGGTAAACGCAGTTAACTGTTTCAAGTTTGAAGCGGTGGTGTTTGCAGGGGACATTGCGTATAAATTTTATGAAGTCAT
Organism: uncultured Bacillota bacterium; assembly: GCA_949294845.1. GTDB lineage: Bacteria > Bacillota > Clostridia > Christensenellales > Pumilibacteraceae > HGM11386. Next base: position 9,685 of record CASFJH010000070.1, read on the forward strand.
GGCAAAAAAGCTCGATGACATTATCGTTAACGAATCGATCAGAAAAAAACGAATAAAATTATTAACCTCGATAATCGAGTGCGCGGCGGTCCTGCCTGCGGCTAACCTGATCTCGGAGTCGGATTACTTTCAGCCGTGAGCCTCCTGTGCGCTTAACGGAAAATCGTGCGGAAAAGTTCTGTGTTTGCGGCGTAGATCGTCCGCGCAGGAAAGAGAACAATACGGCGGACAGTATAAAAACTCCGGTTGTGGCATAGACGCAACCGGAGTTTTCGTATCGGGTAAGTTGAAAAGCTTTTTAAAGTCGGGTGCTCATTCGGCCGCGATTACTTCGATTTCCACCTTAGCGCCCATAGGGAGCGCGGAAACCGCCACACAGGAGCGGGCGGGAAGCGCCTCGGAAAAGAATCCGGCGTAAACCTGGTTAACGGCTTTAAATTCGTTTATATCCGTAATGAATACGGTGGTTTTGACGACATTGTTCGCCGTAAGCCCCTGATCGGCTAAAAGCGCGGCGATGTTTTTTACAATAACGGCGCATTGCGCGGCGGCGTCGCCTTCGACCATGCTGCCGGTGGCGGGATCTATGGCTATCTGTCCGGAAAAGTACCAGAATCTGCCTGCCGAAACGCAAATGCCCTGAGAATAAGCGCCGACGGCCTTGGGCGCGTTCTGAGTTGAAACTACGGTTTTCTGCATAACAATTTACTCCTTTATAAAAATTTCAGCAAACGCAGTACTTGTCGTCGTTGAAAATAATGTTGTAGCCGTGTTTTTCTAGCGAGTTGATGACGCGCCTGCCGTGCTCGAAACCGCTGACTTCGCAGGCGATGTGGAGAATGGTCTCATTGAGCTGGAGCTCGGCGCTCATGCGGTCGTACTGAACCGAAACGATATTGGCGCCGTTAACGCCCATGATATGCGCGAACTCTTCAAGACTGCCCGGCTTATCGGAGAGAATAACGGAAAATTTGAGCTGTCTGCCTCTGCTGACCATACCTTTTTCAATTATCTTGTGCACGAAACCGACATCTATATTGCCTCCGGAGAGAACGCAAGCTACTTTTTTATCGATAAGATCCAGGCGGCCGGACAGCGCGAGGGCGAGGCTGGTGGCGCCAGCCGGTTCGACTATCTGTTTGGAGCGCTCGATAAGCTGAATTATGGTGGCGGCGATTTCGTCGTCGGTAACCGTCATCATATCGTCGACGTATTCGGAAATATATTTTAGCGTTTTGTCGCCGGGGCGTTTGACGGCTATTCCGTCGGCAATGGTGAAAATTTTATCGCTTTCGATAAGCTTGCCGGCCTTGAACGACTGAACGATCGCGTCGGCCCGAGCAGCCTGAACGCCTACGACCTTAATGCGCGGATTGATATGCTTTACGGCAAAAGCCACGCCGGCGAGCAGACCGCCGCCGCCTGCCGGAACGATTATCATATCTAGGTCGGGCATATCGTTAACGAGCTCCAGCCCGATCGTACCCTGACCGGCGATAACTTCGTCGTCGTCAAACGGATGAATGAAATGGGCGTTTTTCTCTTTGACTATCTCCATGGCCTTTGCGTAAGCGTCGTCGTAAACGTCGCCGTAGAGCACGACTTTGGCGCCGTAATTCTCTGTAGCGGAAATTTTGGCGATAGGGGCGGATTGAGGCATTACTATAATCGCTTCCAGTCCGCGCTCGGCCGCCGCGTAAGCCACGCCCTGCGCATGATTGCCCGCGCTGGATGCGACGACGGTCTTAACGTTCGGATCCTTGATTGCCGAAATCTTGTTGTAAGCCCCGCGGACTTTAAAAGATCCCGTCTTTTGCTGATTTTCGCATTTGAGATAAATCTCGCCTTTTGCCATTTTCGAGAAGGTCAGAGAGTGCGAAAGCTCGGTATGATGCACCGTGCCTTTGAGCCTCTTTTGTGCGTCGTAAACGTCTACCATGTCCATAGTTCTATCGTCCTTTAAAGCGTTAAAGTATTTTATTGAATAATATATATATTTTAATCCTGTCGCTGGTATTAGTCAACCGAATTGGCCGATTAAGGCTGAAAAACTCTTTTCCGCACGGCAATATGAAAAAAACATAAAGAAAACGCGGCGTTTTTTACAAAAAAGAACCGTGTTTCGGTAAGACCGTATTTGTTTTGCTTAAAAACTGAATCGGCTGTTCATATCTGATTTTTTACCTTCAATTGGCAAAAGAGGAAAAATTTTTTTAAAATTATCAATTAAAATGGTCAAAAGTGGTTGCATGTGGTCAAAAAATGTTGTATACTATATGCATAGTGCGGAACTGGCGTTAAAAACAGGTCTGTAAAATCGGTAAAAGGAGGGGCAGGAAAATGTTTCTGGGACAATTCAGTCATCAGTTAGACGAAAAAGGCAGAATACGAATTCCGGCCAAGTTCAAGAGCGAACTGGGCGACTCTCCGTTTATCACGTCGGGTACGAACAAATGCCTGTTTGTGTATCCGCAGCCTGATTTTTTCGAAAAATTTCTGTCCAAGCTGACCAATCTGGATATCACGGATACCGAAAGCGTAAAGCTGGCCCGGATATTCGCATCTAACGCCGTCAATGCCGAAGAGGACAAGCAGGGCAGAATTTTATTGCCGCAGCACCTTATAAGTCACGCCTCTATCGGGAAGAATCTTATTACTATCGGGGCCATCGATCATGTCGAGATATGGGCGGAGGAGGTCTGGCGCGCTTATAACGACGCCGACAGCCTCGACGACGTAATTATGCGGCTTGCCGAAAAGAAAAAGGTGTAAGCATGGAAGGATATCATGTGCCCGTGCTTGCCGAAGAAGTTATATCGGCATTGCGGGTTACGTCCGGCGGCATTTATCTCGACGGTACTTTGGGCGGCGGCGGACATACCGGACTGATATTGCGCGGCGGAGGAAACGTGGTCGCGCTGGATAAGGATTCCGACGCAATCGCATACGCTTCGGCGCGGCTGGGCGCGGTACCCGAGTTTCGCGGACGTTACAATATAATCAAAAGCGATTTCAAAGCTTGCAAAACGGTTCTGGCCGAAGCCGGAATCGGGGAAATAGACGGAGCGTTGCTCGACCTCGGTATAAGCTCGCATCAGGTCGACGAAGCGGAAAGAGGCTTCTCGTACCGGTTCGACGGTGCGCTTGACATGAGAATGGATCGCAGCGGTAATTTTACCGCGGCGGATGTTGTGAACGGCTACGACGAGGAGCGCTTGGCGAAAATATTTTTCGAGTACGGAGAGGAGCGGTTTGCAAGACGCATAGCAAAAGCGATAGTCGTTTCCAGGCGGGTAAAACCTATTCTGACGACGGGCGAGCTTGCGGATATAGTAAAAGCGGCGGTACCTTACAGCACAAACGGTCATCCGGCGAAAAAAACGTTTCAGGCTATAAGGATAGAGGTAAACGGCGAGCTTGACGGCCTCGGCGACGCGGTAAACGATATAGTATCGTTATTGAAGCCGGGCGCGAGAATATGCGTTATTACGTTTCACTCGCTCGAGGACAGGATCGTCAAACAGACGCTGGCCAGACTTGCCACAGACTGCCTGTGCGATAAATCTTTACCGTTCTGCGTGTGCGGACACAAGGCCGAAGTAAAGCTGATAGGAAAGAGCAAGCCGACGGAAGCGGAGCTTAAAATGAATCCGCGAGCCGCCAGCGCAACGTTAAGAGTGGCAGAAAAGCTGCCGGTCAACAAAATGCGGTGAGGTGTAAAAATGGTTAAAACTACCAGACAGATTAAAACTGAAGAGGATCGCTTCGGCGGTTACATTCCCCGTACCGAGTCGGGTCGCAGAAATGTCGAAGTGGATCTGAACGTTGACCCCGACACGGAACTGAGCTTTTCGCGCCGCACTTTTGTAGAACCCGAATATCACGAAACGAAAACCGAACCGGCAAAGGAAGAGTCTATTTACTCCACGCTGGACAAGCCGCGCAGGACGGTAAATCCGCCCGTTCGCAAGCCGGCGGCAACGAAGAGGGCGGCGGAAGACGTAATGCCTTCGATACGCACCCGGGAGGAATCCGATCGCGCAACCGAAACACAGCCTTACGGAAAGAGCTCCGGACTGCTCGGCTCGAGAGCGAAAGTTCTGCTGGCAGTGTACGTTACGGTAGCCGTCATACTTGCAGCAATCGTTATAGCGACAGGCATAGTGCTTTCGACGAGTTCGTCTGCAGTGGCGTCACTGGAGCAGGCCGTAGAAGCGCGCAATGCCGTAATTGCCGAACAGAACGCCGAAATACTCAATCTGGAGAACGATACGATGCTGTCGGGTATGGCGGTAGAAAACGGAATGTCTTCTGTCAGCTCGGTGACCGAGTTTGATCTTTTGCCCGTTTACGAACCGGCGCAGATAACCGAAACCACTAATTGGTTTGACAAATTCTGCGACTGGCTCGGAAAAATTCTATAGACCGGGCTGACGCGCCGTACGGAGTTTAAAAAGCAAGCCGTATATGTAAAGAAATTAACCGCAATACGTCTTTACTTCGGATAAAATTAAGACGTCTAATAAGCCGAAGACAGCAGCAGCCGGGTATTTTAAAAACCCGACGCAGATTTAAGCTCTTATAAATGGCGTCGGCTTTGTAATTTTAGTATATTTTTTCCATAAACTATTATTGCGGCAGCGTGACGATTGCCGCAATAAATTTTTTTCGGGGTAATTATGCGCAACAAATCCAAAACATCGGACGCGTCTCCGGTAATTCTCAAGAAAAACGTTATGACCAAGGTTTTATACTGGGTCTTTATGGTATGCTCGTTCGGCACGATGGTGGCTTCGGTTATTCGCCTTTTTGTCACAGACCACGGCGCCGAGACTACCTTCAATCAGGTCTTTATGTGCCTTATGGCGCTTATATCGCTCAACATTCCGCTCATTATCGAAAGAAAATTCAAAGTGTACATTCCAAGCTATATTACGATTGTAGCATATTTTCTTATTTTCTTTCACTTCGTTCTGGGCGAAGTGTTCCGCGCTTACGACCACGTCAAAATTTTTGACAAGGTGCTCCACACCACTAGCGGAGTAATAATTTCGCTGCTTTCCTTTTCCATAATCAGTATGCTCAACAATATGCAGCGCACCAAGATAAAGCTTTCGCCCTTTTTCGTCGTGCTGTTTACGTTTTGCTTTACAATGACGAGCGAATATCTTTGGGAAATATTCGAATACCTCGTCGATACGTTTTTCGGCTCCAATATGCAGCGCTGGCAGGACAGTCTCGTTATCGAGGCGGGCGCCGCCATGCCTCCGGCAAGAGCGGACGGCACGTTTATAATATCGGGACCGCGCGGCAACGGTCTTATAGACACTATGGGGGACATGATTGTCAATATATTCGGCTGCCTTGCCGTCTGCATTTACGCTTATGCCGGAATGAAACTTAAACCCGACTGGTTTACCGCGCGCGTGATGCTGACAAAGCGCGATCTGGCGGCGCTTACCGAGACCGGCGAAGTAATAATCGACGACTCCGTTGCCGACGTATTGGGCACTGTCGCCGCGCCGTCGGACGAAGGCGACTCCGCAAATTGTTCGGTCAAAGCGGAAAAGGAAGAGGACGCGGTCGGTTCGGGTAAAGCGGAAACTGAAGAGGATCCGGCCGCTTCGGGCAAAGCGGACGGGAAAACGGGCGGCGCGCAGGAGCAGAATAGAGGCGGCCTAGCGGCGCGGAAAAAAGCTGAAAAAGCGCGCCAAAACCGTTGACAAACGGAGAGTATTGCCGTATAATAGTAAAGCAACTGTAATAAACGAAGGAGGTGCTAAATATGGCAGTACCCAAGCATAAGACGTCGAAGCAGCGCACCAATACGCGCTACGCCAACTGGAAAGTTAAAAGTCCGTCTATCGGCGAATGTCCGCAGTGCCACGAAATGAAGCTTAACCATCGGGTTTGCAAAAATTGCGGCTATTACGACGGCGTGAAAAAGATCGAAATAAAAGAAGCAAAAGAGTAACCGATAGGCCCCGCAGAATATGTCGGGGCTTTATTTTATTTGTAAGAGGAAAAATATGAAAATAGCAGTCGACATATTCGGCGGAGATCATTCTCCTGTCGAAACGGTCAAAGGGGCAGTGCTCGCTCTCGGCGCCGACAAAGATCTTAAGCTTGTGCTTACGGGCGACAAAGGTGTTATTGAAAGCGAACTTAAAAAGTATTCTTACGACGCGGCGAGAGTCGAGACAGTCGACGCGCCCGAAGTTATTTCTTGCGACGAGTCGCCCACGTCTGCGATACGCGTAAAAAAGAATTCTTCGCTCGTGGTCGCGTGCGAGCTGCTTAAATCGCGCGACGACATTGACGGAATGGTTTCGGCCGGCAGCACCGGAGCCGTGCTTGCCGGTTCTATATTCAAGGTAGGGCGTCTGAAAGGCGTTCAGCGTCCCGCTCTTGCGCCCGTTCTGCCCACGCTCAAAGGCAGCGACGTCTGCCTCGTCGATTGCGGAGCCAACGTTGATTGCAAGCCGGAATATCTGGTGCAGTTTGCGCTTATGGGCGTAAGCTATATGCGCGCCGTTTACGGAATCGTCAATCCGCGCGTTGCGCTGGTGTCCGTCGGCGTCGAGGACGAAAAAGGAAACGAGCTAACCAAAGAGGCGTTTGCGCGGCTTAAAGCGCTCGACATCAATTTCGTGGGCAATATGGAAGCGCGCGACGCGCTTACCGGCGATTACGACGTACTTGTAGCGGACGGTTTTGTGGGCAACGTGCTGCTTAAGACTGCGGAAGGCACGGCTAAAATGGTCATGAAACTGGTCAAAAATGCCGTTATGTCCAGCACGCTCAGCAAGATAGGCGCGCTTTTTATGAAAAAGTCTCTGCGCAAGGTAAAGGACGACATGGACTACAATAAAAAAGGCGGCGCGCCGTTACTCGGCATAGACAAGGTCGTTGTTAAGGCTCACGGCTCTTCCAACGCCGAGTCTTTCGCCGTCGCAATAGCGCAAGCGGCTAAAATGGCCGAAGGCGGCCTTACCGCCGATATTAAAAACGAGCTTGCCAAAGTAGTCGCGTCCGACAATGCGCAAGCCTGAAAGATAATGACTGACGCCATGACGGAGAAAGCGCAGAAAGCTGTCGGCGTGACGTTCGGAAACGTCCGGCTGCTTCAGACGGCGCTCACACATTCTTCATACGTCAACGAGCACGGCGGCGAATCCAACGAGCGGCTGGAATTTCTCGGCGACGCGCTGGTAAACTGCATAGTTGCCGAAGCGCTGTATTCGTGCGGCGGCGACGAAGGCGACATGACCGAGCGCCGTAAGCGTATCGTGTCGAAAAAGCCCCTGGCCGAAGCGGTCAGAAGGCTCGGACTGGAAAAATTGCTCCGCACCGGTCGCGGATCCTCGCAGCTTTCCGAAAAAATGGTTTCGGACGTGTTCGAGGCGGTTGCGGCGGCGATATATCTCGACTCGGGACCGGACGCGTGCAGACGATTCGTGCTGGGCAATCTCAGAGAGACGGAGTTAAAGGATTTCAAATCGGCTTTGCAGCGTTACGCGCAGAAAAAATACGGCAACGGTGCGGTACGTTATGACGGCGAGGTTGACGGACATGCCGTTTCGACGGTGTATGTGGACGGAAAACCGTGCGGCGTCGGAAAAGGTCGCAACTTGTCGGAAGCGGAGCAGGCCGCCGCGCGCGAAGCCATTGATAAATTGGGAATTGACGCCGATTTTATTTGATTTTTTTATCGGCGTGTGCTACACTTTATATTATAATCCATATCCGGCCTCAGCGTCGGGTTATCAGAGGAATTTTCGTTGAAGTTCAAGAAACTTGAGGTGTTCGGGTTCAAATCGTTCGCCGACAAACTGGAAGTAAAATTTTCCGACGGCGTTACCGCTATCGTCGGACCTAACGGCTGCGGCAAATCCAACGTAGCCGACTCAATACGCTGGGTGCTCGGCGAGCAGTCGGCCAAATTGTTGCGCGGCTCCAGTATGCAGGACGTTATTTTTAACGGCACCGAAAAACGCAAATCGCTTTCTTTCTGCGAAGTCAGTTTGTATTTCGACAATACCAACCGACAGCTTTTTCCCGCGCTCGAATATGAGGAAGTTGTCATTTCGCGCAAGCTGTACCGCTCGGGCGAGAGCGAGTACGCCATCAACAAATCGCCCTGCCGGCTCAAAGATATTACGGATCTTCTGCGCGACGGCGGAATGGGGCGCGAAGGGTATTCGATAATCGGTCAGGGACGTATAGACGAACTGCTTTCCGCCAAACCGGAGGACAGGCGCGCCATATTCGAGGAGGCCGCGGGTATTTCCAAATTCAAAGCGAGAAAAGTCGACGCCGAGCGCAAGCTTGCGCGCACGCGCGACAACATTACCCGTATAAACGATATCCTTGCCGAAAAGTCGCGTATTCTCGAGCCACTCACCCGACAGTCCGAGGCGGCGCGCAAATGGCTGGATTACCGCGATAAACTCAAACAGCTCGAGATAAATACATATATTCATCAGTACGAATCCGCCAACGACGCCAAAGCAGTTATAAACGACAGGCTTAACGGCGTGAACGAGGAGATTACTCTGCGCGAGCACGAATGTGACGCCGCGACCGAAGCGTATAACGAGGCGGCCGCCAAGCTGAGCGGTATCGACCGCGATATAGACGCTCTCAGAGAGGAGCTGCTTACTCTTACCGTCGGTATGGAGAAACAGGCGGGCGAAGTAAGGCTGCTTTCGGAGAGAATGGGCAACCTGACGGATAAGGCCGACGAGCTGAAAAAGGAAAACGACGCCGGAGGGCGCGAATATCTTAAGGTTATCGACCTCATCGAAAACGGCGAGCGCGACAGGCAGACTTTGCAGAAGGAGCTTGACGCCGCGCAGCTGTCCAACGAGAAGATAAACGAGCGGTATCTCGGCGTTGTCGAGGCGCTGACAGAGGGCGAGGGCGAGATTGAAAGCAGTCACAAGGCGATAATCGAGGCGATGGACAAGCTCGCGGATATTCGTTCCAATATGTCCAGACTGCTTGCCGAAAAGGAAGGACTCAAAGAGCAGGTTTCCGCTCTTAACGAACGTATCGGATTCATGCGCGATTCGCTCGGCAGTTACGTTGAGACGGAGAGCGCGCTGCGCGCCGAGGTGGAAACGCTCTCGCGCGAACGCGGCGAGCGCAATGCCGAGCTGGACAAGCTGTACGAAAAAAACAATGAGAATATAGCCGATCTTAACCGTCTGGAAAGAGAGCTCGAGGGGCTCAAGACTGATTTTTACATGGCGAAATCGCGCTATAAAATGCTGTCCGAGATACACGAGGCTTACGACGGATACGCAGTGAGCGTCCGCAATCTTCTTAACGCGGCAAAGACGGACAAGGCGGTCGCCGACAGGATAGAGGGCGTCGTCGCCGATCTTATCGACGTGGACTCACAGTACGAAACGGCTATAGAAATGGCGCTCGGCGGCGCGTTGCAGAACGTTGTCACCGAAACGGAAGAGGAAGTCAAGTACCTTATCGCTTTCCTTAAGTCGAAGCGTTTGGGGCGAGTCACGTTCCTGCCCGTTTCTGCAGCAAAACCCCGTTCTATAGACAGGCAGTATACGGACGCCGGGTTCAAGGGCGCGATAGGCGTGGCGGTAGATCTCATACGTTACGACAAAAAATACGACGGCGTTATGCGCGCGCTGCTCGGCGGCACGCTGGTCGTAGATAACGTGGACAACGCCGTGGCGATAGCGCGCCGTACCGATTATTCCTTCCGTATAGTGACGCTCGACGGCGACGTTATAAATCCTCAGGGCTCGATAACGGGCGGAAGTAAGAAAGCCGACGTCAGCAATCTGCTGAGCCGCGAGCGCGAGATAGCCGACGCCAAAGCGAAAATGACGCAGACCGAATCGGCCATTACAGCCAAAACGGCCGAGCAGGAATCGATAAAATCCGGACAGCAGGCGCTTGCCGAAAAGCTCAAGGCCGCGCGCGAGCTCATGCACGATTCGGACGTAGCCTACGCCGCCAAGAGCGAGGCGCTGTCTGCGGCGGTCGAACAGCTTAACGAGAGAAAGGCGACGCTCGAGACGGCCGAGAGCGAGGCTGCCGAAAAGCAGGCGCGCATAGACGCTATAGAAAATGATATAAACAGCGTAGGCGAGCTGGAAGAACTGATAAATTCCAAAAAGCAGTCGGTCAGCGACGTAAGCGAGGAGCGCAGACAGCAGTTTGAGTCGCTCAGGCGCGACCGCGACGCTTTGCACGAACAGCTCACCTCGGGCAGAGTCAAAGCGACCGAACTTACCGCGCAGCTCAACGCGCTTAACGCCGACATCGAACGGCTTAAAGCCAATGCAGCGGCTTTGACGGAAAAGATAGAGCGCAATAACGTGGTTATCGAAGAAAATACGGCGGCCGCGCGCGCTCTCAACTCGCAGATAAAAGCAATAACCGAAGGCAGCGGTTCTGACGACGACGCGCGCGTTAAAGCCTTACGCGCGGAACTGGGCGACCTTGACGCGTTCAAGCAGAAGCTTACTTCAAACCGCGCCGAGCTCGACAACAAGCGTATCGCGCTTATGAACGAGTTGCAGAAGCTCCACGAGAACGCCAATAAAGAGCGTATGCTGCTGCTTAAAGTGGATACCGACATCGAGCAGATGCAGCAGCGCGTTCTCGAAGAATATAACCTCGAATACGCGGACTGTCTGCCTTTTAAAGAGGAAAACTTCGACGTCGAAAAGGGCGTTGCCGAATCCAACAGGCTCAAGCGCCAGATGAACGCGCTCGGCCACGTTAACCTCGACTCAATCGAGCAGTGCAAGGAGATATACAACAGCTACCACGAGATGGACGTACAGCGCGAAGATCTGGTGAAGGCCGAGGACGATCTGGTCAGCATCATAAAAGAGCTGAGCGCCGAAATGCTTACCCGTTTTACCGATCAGTTCGAGCAGATAAGAGCAAACTTTACAAAGATATTCACCGAGCTGTTCGACGGGGGCACCGCGGATCTCGTGCTTTTAGAGAGCGAAAATCCGCTCGAGGCCGGCATAGATATCGTCGCTCAGCCTCCGCAGAAAAAGCTTCAGTCAATCTCGCTGCTTTCCGGCGGAGAGCGCGCGCTTACCGCAATCGCCATACTTTTCGCCATTCTGCGCCTCAAGCCGATGCCGTTCTGCGTGCTGGACGAGATAGAGGCGGCGCTCGACGACGCGAACGCCGGCCGGTTTGCCAAATATCTCCGCAGATTCAGCGAGGGAACGCAGTTCATAGTCATTACTCACCGTAAGCCCACAATGGAACTGGCGGACAATCTTTACGGTGTTACCATGGAGGAGAAGGGCGTCAGTAAAATCGTGTCTGTCAAGCTTTCCGACGCGATAAGGGCGGCGCAGCCTGCGCAGATCGCGTAAACCCGCTTGACATACAAGCTCGCCGCATATTTTTATGCGGCGTGATTTATATAGTTTGAGCGCCCGTTACAGCGGCGCGGGAGGAAACATGAAGCATTATGACGTTATAGTGACCGGAGGCGGCTATTCCGGATGCGCCGCGGCCGTTGCGGCGGCTCGCGGCGGCGCAAAGGTTCTGCTGACCGAGCGTTCAAACTGTCTCGGAGGCGCGGCGGTCAACTGTCTGGTAAACCCGTATATGGGTATGCATACCGTAATAGACGGCAAAAACGTCGCTCTCTCGCAGGGAATATTTTCAGAGATAAATTCGCGGCTGGAAGGCTTCGGCGCAAAGCGCGGGGGTATTTTCAGCGAGGAGTTTCTTAAAATCGTGCTGAACGAGATGCTTGAGGAAAGCGGCGCGGAAGTATTGTATCATGCGCTGCTTACTGGCGCCGAGTGCCGCGACGGCAGGACGGAAAACGCGACGTTTGCGGTAAAAAGCGGCTGCCTTACTCTGTCCGCCGATTACTTTATCGACGCTACCGGAGACGCCGATCTTGCATTTTTCGCAGGCTTTCCTTACAGACTGGGACGGGAAAGCGATTCGCTTTGCCAGCCGATGACGCTATGCTTCAGGCTGTCCGGCGTGAACAGAGCGGAGCTTACTCCCGAAGCGTTCGACGCCATGCAGAAGCTGTATAAACAAAAACGCGAGCAGGGCGAAATTTCCAATCCGCGCGAAGACATTCTCATGTTCGATACTTTAAACGACGATATCGTGCATTTCAATACCACGCGCATTGTGAAGCTTAACCCTACCGATCCCTTCGATATTTCGCGCGCGGAGACCGAAGCGCGAAAGCAAGTGCTCGAAATGTACCGCTTTCTCAAGCAGAACGTCGCGGCATTTAAAAACAGCAGTCTTATCATGACCGCCGCCGACATAGGAGTCAGAGAGAGCCGCATGATAGACGGGCTTTACAGACTGACCGGCGAAGAGCTGCGCGCGTGCTGCCGTTTCGACGACGGTATAGCGTTCGGCAATTACGATATCGATATCCATAACCCTACGGGAACGGGAACCTCGCATTACTACTTTAAAGCCGGAGAATATTACGCCATTCCTTACCGGTGTTTGGTTCCGCGCGGCTCTGTAAATACTCTCGTTACCGGACGCTGTATTTCGGTCGATCACGAGGCTCAGGCGTCGATAAGAATAATGCCCATAGTGTGCTGCCTCGGCGAGGCCGCCGGAACCGCCGCGGCAATCGCAGTCAAAAACCGCTGCGACGTTTCATGCGTCGACGCTAAGACCTTGCGCGAAACCTTGCGCGCAAACGGCGCGTTCTGCTGACGGCGGAGCGCTGCCGCACAACTAAGGCGCGAAACACTGCTTTACGTCGGTATTTAGGGCATGGCGGCGCGTCAGACAAGGCTGTAATTACCGATAATCCGGGAGGTAAACCGAATTGGGACTGTTTTCCAAGATAAAGGAAGGACTTAAAAAGACAAAGGAAGCGCTTGCCTATAAGCTGAACAAGGTGTTTACCGGCGGCGTTCTCAACGACGATTTTTACGACGAACTGGAATACGCGCTCATTACTTCCGATATGGGCGCACAGGCGGCGGACGAGCTGATGGAATCTTTGCGCGCCGTTATCGACGAAAAACACATACGCGACACCGAAAGCGTAAAGACAGAGCTCAAGCGGCTTATGACAGAAATGCTGGAAGCTTTTGAAAAGCCGGAATACGAATATCCGCTTATAATCACCGTTACCGGCGTGAACGGAGTGGGTAAGACGACGGCGATAGGTAAGCTGGCAAAGAAATTCAGATCCGAAGGCAAAGACGTGCTTATCGCCGCCGCCGACACTTTCCGCGCCGCGGCTGCCGATCAGCTTACCGTCTGGGCGGAGCGCGCCGGCGTGAGGATAGTCAAGCACGCCGAAGGCGCCGATCCCGGAGCAGTCGTTTACGACGCCATAATGAGCTTCAAGGCACGCGGCAACGACGTTCTGCTTATCGATACCGCCGGCAGGCTGCACAACAAGAAGAATCTGATGGACGAACTTGGTAAGATATCGCGCATCGTCGAGAGAGAAGCTCCCGACGCAATGAAGCTTAATTATATCGTGCTTGACGCCACGACGGGGCAGAACGCAGTCTCACAGGTGGAAGTTTTCGACGAGGCGATAGACATAGACGGAATCATTCTGACCAAGCTTGACGGAACGGCAAAGGGCGGCGTGGTGCTGGCAATAGCGTCCGAGCTTCAGGTGCCGGTAGTATATGTGGGCGTGGGAGAAGGCATAGACGACCTGGAGGATTTTTCCGCAGAGGATTTTGTCGAGGGAATTGTCGGCTGAACGCTTGACAAACGTTTTAACCCCGGTTATAATTATAGCTGTAAAGTTAATATGCTTTACAGCTAATTTTTTTGTGAGCGTAGTGTCGCGTGTCAAAAAATTTGGAAATCGGCATACTGAATCAGATTTACGGACGGTTGCTTACGGAAAATCAGCGCGAGATAACCGCCAGCTATTACGACGGCGATCTGTCTCTTGCCGAAATAGCGGAGAACACCGGCATTACCAGACAGGCGGTGCGCGACGCGCTTGTAAAGGCTGAGACGGCGCTTAAAGGGTACGAGGCGTCTCTGGGGCTTTACGCCCGTTCTCAGCGCGTTGTGGCCAAGTTGGGAAAGCTGAGGACCGCCGTGTCGGAAAACGGCGAGGCGCTTCGGCTGATAGACGAAATAGTCGAACTGCTATAGGAGATACAATGGGTTTATTCGGCGGACTGAGCGAAAAACTTAATCACGTTTTCAGCAAAATTACTTCGCGGGGCAAGCTTACCGATCTTGAGATCAGGCAGGCGATGCGCGAGATACGCGTGGCGTTACTCGAAGCCGACGTGAGTTTTCCCGTTGTCAAGGATTTTATAGCGCGGGTGTCGGAGGAAGCGTCGGGCGAGAAAATTTTAAACAGTCTTACTCCGGGGCAGCAGGTCGTAAAGATCGTCAACGACGAGCTTGTGCGGCTTATGGGCGGCACTGCGGCAAAGCTGGAAGTAAGTCCCAAACCTCCTACGGTCATCATGATGTGCGGACTTCAGGGCGCCGGCAAAACGACCATGTGCGGCAAGCTGGCGTATCTGTTGAAAAAGCAGGGTAAAAAGCCGTTGCTGGCGGCGTGCGACGTTTACCGTCCGGCAGCAATAAATCAGCTGAAAGTAGTAGGCAAAAACGTAAATACCGAGGTTTACGAGCGCGGCACGCAAAATCCGGTAAAGACTGCGGTCGAAGCGGTCGCCGAGGCGAAATCGAAGGGTTACGACACGGTTATCATAGATACCGCCGGCCGCCTGCACATAAACGACGAGCTGATGACGGAGCTCCAAAACATTAAAAAGGAGCTGTCGCCCTCGGAGATACTGCTCACCGTCGATTCGATGACCGGTCAGGACGCCGTTACGGTGGCTACCGCGTTCAACGAAAGGCTTGACATTACGGGCGTGATTCTTACCAAGCTGGACGGCGATACGCGCGGCGGCGCGGCGCTGTCTATACGCGCGGTAACCGGCAAACCTATAAAATTCTGCGGCGTAGGAGAGAAGCCTACCGATATAGAGCCGTTCTATCCCGACCGTATGGCGTCGCGCATACTGGGCATGGGAGACGTACTTACTCTCATAGAAAAAGCCGAGAGCGCCGTAAGCGAGCAGGAAATGAAAGCGCTGGAAAAGAAAATGCGCGAAAACAGCTTTACGCTCGACGATTTTCTCACCCAGTTCGAAAACCTCGGCAAAATGGGCAACATAGCCGATCTGCTGGCGATGGTGCCCGGTGCGTCAAAGCTGAAGATTTCCGCCGACGATATAGACGAAAAGCGCATATCGCGTTTCAAGGCGATAATAAAATCGATGACCATGCAGGAGCGCGAGCGTCCCGAAATAATTAAATCGTCCAGGCGCAAGCGCATAGCTGCCGGTTCGGGTACGACTATCCAGGACGTAAATCAGCTTCTGAAGCAGTTCGAACAGACCAAAGACATGATGAAGGCGATGAACGGCAAAGGCCGCAAAGCCGGAATGTTCGGCAGATTCCGTTAAATAAAAATTAATTTTATACAATACAAGGAGAAAGAAAAATGGCAGTAAAAATCAGACTTACCCGTATGGGAGACAAGAAGGCACCTTTTTACCGTATAGTGGTCGCAGATTCGCGGACGTCCAGAGACGGTAAAGTGATCGATACTATCGGCACATACAATCCACGCACCGCGAACGCCGAGGAGGAAATCAAACTCGATTCCGAAAAGGCGAAAAAGTGGATCGGCTGCGGAGCTCAGCCTACCGATACGGTACGCGATATGTTCATGCGCAACGGGCTTATCGAGACCAGAAAGATCCCCGCTAAGACCAAGGCCGTCAAAAAGCAGAAAGAGGACTGATAAATGGTTGAACTTGTCAGATATCTTGTAACGGAGCTCGTCGACAAGAAGGACGAAGTTAAAGTGGAAGAAAAGGACGGCGGACTGATCGAGGTTTCCGTCGCCAAGTCCGACATGGGCAAAATCATAGGAAAGCAGGGCAAGATCGCCCGCGCTATCCGCGCAATAGTCAAAGCGGCTTCTTACAATTCGGAAAAGAAATACACCGTTGAGATCCTCGAAGCCGAAGAGCATGAGTAACAACCGAAAAGTCGGAATCACCGACTTTTCTCTTTATCGTGGGGAGGAACGCCCGTATGGACGGTTACATCACTATCGGCGAAATAATTAAGGCGCAGGGGATAAAGGGCGAAATAAAAGTCCGTCCTCTGACCGACGATTCATCGCGGTTTTTCAAGCTGAAAATAGTATATATATCGGGAATTCCTTACCGCATACGGGACATACGCATAGACCGTTTCGTATATCTCAAGCTTGACGGCGTAGACGACAGGAACGCCGCGCAGGCGCTCGTGGGACGTAACGTCGATATAGACCGAGTGTTCGCCGCTCCGCTCGAGGACGAATTCACATTTTATATAGCGGACGTAGAGGGCTGCGCTCTGCTGGCGGACGGTAAGAGGATAGGCATAATAGAGAGCGTGGAACAGTTCGGCGCCGCCGACGTTTTTACGGTCAGGTGCGACGACGGCAGGGTGCTCAGATTTCCGTATCTTAAAAAACTGCTTATCGCATTTGACGCCGATAAAAAAACGTTCGACGTCATTTCGGCAGAGCTGGAAAGGGTATCGGTATATGAAGATTAAAATACTGACGCTTTTTCCCGAGATGTTTTCTCCGCTGCGCTGCAGTATCATCGGCCGCGCGGCGGAAAAAGGCATACTCGACATACAGCTTTACAATATACGCGACTATACTGCCGACAAGCACGGCAGGTGCGACGATACGCCGTTCGGCGGCGGCGCCGGTATGGTCATGACTCCTCAGCCGATTGTTGACGCAATGGCTGCCGCCGATCCGCTGCACGAGCTACAGCATATCTACGTTTCGCCGAAAGGCGAGAAGCTGAGCCATTCGCTGGCCAAGGAGCTGGGCGCCTCCGACGGTTTCGTTCTGCTTTGCGGACATTACGAGGGCGTCGATCAGCGGGCGATAGATCTCACCGTGGACAGAGAAATTTCGGTAGGAGATTATGTGCTTACCGGAGGGGAGCTCGCCGCCATGGTGATCGCAGACGCCGCGGCAAGATTTGTGCCAGGCGTGCTGGGCAGTTCGGATTCGGCGCAGGAAGAGAGCTTCTCCGACGGGCTGCTCGAATATCCGCAGTACACGCGGCCGCAGGAATTCATGGGACTGCAGGTGCCGGAAGTGCTCGTGTCGGGACATCACGCCAATATCGAAAAATGGCGGCGCGAGCAGGCCGAGAAAATAACGGCGGCAAGGCGTCCCGATCTGCTCGGCAAATGAATCTTGCGCGGCATTTCTCGCGGATTGACGGAAATTTTACGGAGGGTTTGTCGTGATTCTCAGCTGGTATCCCGGGCATATGGCAAAGTCCATGCGCAGCATAGAGGAAAATTTAAAGAGGGTCGACATTATTTTTTATGTGCTTGACGCGCGCGCCCCGTTGAGTTCGCGCAATCCGCAATTCGACCGTCTGGCTGACAAACCGGTGGTATATGTGCTCAACAAGACCGATCTGGCGGATCCCGCCGCCACGGCTTATTTTATAAGCCGGCTGCGCGGTCCTTCGCGCAGCGCACTTTCGCTTAACGCGACGGCGTCGGGAGCTTCCGCTGCGCTTGCGGCCGAGGCTGTGCGGCTTTGCGGCGACAAGCTGGAAAGGAGCAGGCAAAAAGGAATAAGAGCGATCGTGCGCGCGATGGTAATAGGCGTGCCCAACTGCGGCAAGTCGACGCTTATTAACAATCTTGCCGGCCGCGCAAAGACGGTGACCGGCAACCGCGCCGGAGTGACCAGAGGCACTCAATGGGTGCGTATCAACAACTATTTCGAGGTTCTCGACACGCCGGGAACGCTCTATCCTAAATTTACCGACGAGGCGGCGGCTTATAATCTGGCGTTTATCGGCAGCATAAAGGACGAAGTGCTCGATTCTTTTGAACTGGCAACCAAGCTTATCTCAAAACTCAACGCGCTGTCGCCGGAAATTCTGCGGCGGCGGTATTTAAGTGAAGCCGGAATATCCTCGCCTGCCGACATAGCGCGCGCCAAAGGACTGCTGCTCAAAGGCGGCTTACCGGACGAAGAGCGCGCTTCCGCCGCGCTTTTAGACGATTTCCGCAAGGGCAGACTGGGGCGCATAACGCTGGACGAGCAGAGGGAAACCGTATGAACAGAAGCAAAACATACGAATTGTTCGAATTCGACAAGAGGTATAGCGGGCTCATAGCCGGAGTGGACGAGGCGGGGCGCGGTCCGCTCGCCGGTCCTGTCGTTGCGGCCGCCTGTATAATGCCGCGCGACGGGTTTACGGACGGCGTCAACGACAGTAAGCAGCTTTCCGAATGTGCGCGTGAAAAGCTTTACGCCTTGATAACGTCTCACGCGGTGGCATATAACGTCGCGGTAGTAGAGCATACTGTTATAGACGAGATTAACATTTTAAACGCTACCAAGCTTGCCATGACGCGAGCGGTTGAAGGGCTTTCGGTAAGACCCGACATAGCGGTTATAGACGCCGTTAAACTCAGCCTGTCCGTTCCTTCGGATTCGGTGATAAAGGGCGATGCAAAGAGTTATTCGGTGGCGGCGGCGTCTATCATCGCCAAGGTGACGAGAGACAGAATAATGGCGGATTACGATACCGTTTATCCCGGCTACGGGTTTGCCAGAAACAAAGGGTACGGAACAGCCGCGCACATAAAAGCCATAAACGAACTGGGGTACTGTCCCATTCACCGTATCACGTTCAGGGTAAAAGGAGAAGCGCATGGCACGCACAGCTAACAGACACAAAGGCGCCGTAGGCGAAGATCTTGCCGCAGCTTGCCTCATATCCGAAGGTTACAGAATAATCAACAGGAATTACCGCACCAATACGGGCGAGATCGACATAATCGCCGAAAACGGCGCTTATCTGGTTTTTGCCGAAGTAAAGGCGAGGTTTTCGGATGACTACGGTTATCCGGCCGAAGCGGTGACTTATAACAAGCGCCGTATGATAAACAAGGCCGCTGCCGAATATATCAAGCGTTTCAGACTGTTCGACGCGCCTGTAAGATTCGACGTACTGGAAGTGTATCTCGATACTGGGTGCGTCAATCATATAGAGAACGCTTTCGACAGCTATCTGAGATACTGATATTTCAAAACAAGCAACATCAGACGCAAGCAGAGAGGTAACGTATGCAATTTAAAAAGCTCAGTCTCGACGACAGAGCGTTTTACGAAAAACTGAAAGAGACCGCGCCCGACATCACCGGTTGGGAATACAGCTTCGACGTTCTTTGGATATGGGACGTAAGAGAAAGCGTCGAGGTCTCCGTCGGGGACGATCATATGTATATATCGGCCGCAGGCAAGGGCGGAAGAGTGTTCTATCCGCCGCTCGTAAAGGATCCGGCCGACACGCAGAAAGCGCTTGAAGAGCTCGAGGCGTATGCGGAAGAACATAACTTTCCGTTTAAAGTGTTCGGGGTAAACAAGGCGCTTTTGCCGTATATAGATGCAGGGCGGTATAAGATTATGTCGGACAGAGACGATTTTGATTACATCTACTCGGCGGAAAGCCTCAAGACTCTGACCGGAAAGAAGCTTCATTCAAAGCGCAATTATATTACGCGATTCAAAAGCAAATACCGGTACGAGTTCCGCGAGTACCGCGATTCCGACTACGCCGCGGCGGAGGCGCTGTACGACAGATGGAACGTCGAGTCGGAGCACGAAACTCTCCGCATGGAAAGATCGGCGATAATACGCGCGCTTAAATACAGGAAACAGCTAGGACTCAGGATATACGTCATAATTTCGGAGGGGGAGCTTATAGCTTTTTCGGTAAACGCGTTGGATATGCGTAAAGTGGCGCATACGATATTCGAAAAGGGCGACATACGTTTCGAGGGGGTTTATCAGATGATAAACAATCTTGCCGCCAACGCTTGCTTCGACGGTTATGAGACGGTAAACCGCGAAGAGGATATGGGGATAGAGGGACTGCGAAAGGCAAAGCTGTCGTATAATCCGCTGTATCTGTACGAAAAATTCGTTATCGAGAAGCCGTGAGTACGTTGCTTGACATTTACCGCGACGGATTTCCGGAAGACGGCGACGTCTTTTCCGGTCGGTTCGTTGCCGATAACGCCGACCGAGCGGTAACATATTCCGTAGGCGGCCGCGCGGTGGCCGCCGGGTATCTTCTGCCTAAGACGCTCAGCGCAGGCGGAGCGGAATATTCCGCTTACTATCTCGACGCGTTTTCGGTGCTTACGCCGTACAGGGGAACAGGCGTTGCGCAGAAGCTGATGCGCTTGCTTTTGGATAAAGCCGCGGCCGACGGAGCCGGATACGTTTTTCTCAGTCCCTTCAACGGAACTTATTATCGCCAATACGGATTTGCCGACGCCGTGTATGCCGAAAAGACGTTTATAACGGGCGGCGCCGCAATACCGGTAAGAAAAGCTTCGTCAGACGACGTAAGACGCGTGTACGAGCGCATGACTTCGGCGGCGGACGTTTACTTTGTGCGCAAACCTCGGTTTTACGCGGAGTGCGCTTTTGATCATTTTCTCATCGGCGACGGGGAAGGCTTCGCCGCAGGAAACATATGGAACGGCGAGTTCGAGGTGACGGCGTGCACCGATTACGCCGCTCTTTTGTCTTGCGATTTTCTTAAAGGACTGTTTGCGTATGTGCCGGGGACGGGAAAGCCTTTTGTTCAGGTTTACGATCCGAGCGCGCCGGGAGTCAACCCGTTCAGAGGAAAAATCGCAATAACCGACAAATTGTGATTTGCTCGTAAAATACTTGATTTTATTGTCTTTAAGTAGTAAAATAGAGGGTAAAGGTACATTTTTTCGGGAGTAAATTATGCTGATTGCAAGTAGTTCTACAATTGAAGTTCCCGATATCGCGCCGAGCGAAGTATTTCGGATAGGCAATTTTCCAGTAACGGACACAATGATCTCGGCTCTTGCGACGACGGTAGTCCTTATCCTGTTTGCGGCGGTCGTGCGTATCTTTTTCATACCCAAATGGCGTAAAGTTTACGATAAAAAATCCGGATTCCGCATTTTTATCGAAGAGATCGTGGGTATGTTTGACCGCATTGCCGGGGACAACGTGGCAAAGCACAGAGGTTTTTTGGGCGGCTGGTATTTTGCGGCGGCCGCGCTGGTGTGCATAGGTACGCTGATGGAGCTTACCGGATTGCGTCCGCCTACGTCCGATCTCAATCTTACGCTCGCGCTGGGACTTACGACTTTTGTCTTTATACACTTTTTCGGAGTAAAGGACAGAGGTCCGCGCAGACTGATTCATTACGTCAATCCGATAAATATTCTCACAGACGTCGCAGTTCCCGTGTCGATGTCTCTCCGTATATTCGGCAGCGTGTTTTCCGGATATCTTATCATGCATCTTCTTTACTCGATGCCGTGGTTCGCGCAGATAGCGCTTCCAGCCGTGGCTTCGGTCATTTTTACATTATTCCACGCGCTCATACAGAGCTATATATATATGTTCCTGTCATTCAGTTTCGTTGCTGAGGCGACGGAATAGCCGAACATTGTCAGTCTGCAGCCGGTTCCGGCGCGGATAAAGGAGGTACTTATGGAAATTATTTCGGCAGTTATGTTTATGATCTCTTCAATCGATTCGTTGGCGGCTATAGGCGCTGGCCTTGCGGCGTTTACCGGCGTGGGCGCAGGTATCGGCATGGGCATAGCCGTCAGTAAAGCCGTCGAGGCTATAGCGCGGCAGCCCGAAGCCACGTCAAAGATCCAGAGGGTTTTGCTGATAGGTCTGGCTTTTGCCGAAACAACGGCTATTTACGGATTGTTTATAGCTATACTTATTCTGGTTTTTTAAGGTTCGGCTATGGAAATTTTCGAAAAATTAGGGCTGAGCTGGATGACGGTTCTGTTCCATGCTCTCAATCTTATAATTCTCATAACCGCGCTGTACTTTTTGCTGTACAAGCCGGTGCGCAAGATGGTTGCGGATCACAGGGCGAAGCTCGATTCAATAACAGAGGAGAACAGACGCCTTAACGCCGAGGCGGCGGAGATCAAACACGAGTACGAACAGAAAACCGTGCAGATGCGCGAAGAGCTGATGAAGAGCGCCGAGGAATCGGCTAAGAACGCTCAGGCAAAAGCGGACGAGACGCTTGCCGCAGCGCGCGCTCAGGCTAAAACGATAGTCGAAAACGCCAGAAAAGAAGCGGTGGCGGAAAATCAGCGCATGAAAAACGAGTACCAGCAAAAAGTTTCCGCGCTCGCAATAGAGATGGCGGAAAAGGTTCTGGAACGCGAAGTCAGCGCCGACGACAACCGTAAGATAATCGACGAATGTCTTAAAGAGTGGGAGTGACGCGCATATGGAAATACGCGTAATTACCGCATCGCCTCTTTCCGAACAGGAAAAACGCAAAATTGAAAAAGTTTTTGCCGATAAGCATAAGGGCGAAAGCGTTTCTTTCCGCTACGAGTCGGACAGTTCGGTTATCGGCGGACTGCTTATCATAGACGGCGACGATTTTTACGACGCCACGCTCCGCCGTCAGCTCGGCAATCTCAAATCACACGACGAACCTGCTTCCGAAATAATAAAACGGAAATGCAAGGAAAAAGGCGTTTCGGAATTTGACGCCATTCACGAACTGCTTGCCGAAAAGGTGCAGGGGTATAAAAACGAGCGCGACAGGATAAAAGCCGGCAGAGTATATTATTCGGGCGACGGAGTTATTCGCATCCACGGGCTTAACGACGTAAGATACGACGAATTGCTCGACGCGGACGGCGTTAAAGCGATCGCTCTTAACCTCGAGGAAAACGAAGTGGGCGCGATAGTGCTTGACGACGAGGACAAGGTCAAAGCAGGCACGATAGTGCGCGCAACCGGCAATATAGTGGAAGTTCCGGTAGGAGAGCAGCTGCTCGGCCGCGTTATCAGTCCGTTGGGAGAACCCATGGACGGCCTGGGCGCATTATCCGCCTCGGGTACGCGTCCCATAGAGGCTCCGGCGCCGGCTATTCCCGACAGGGGCAAGGTGAACAGTCCGCTGCAGACCGGCATAATGGCTATCGACGCGATGATCCCCATAGGAAAGGGACAGCGCGAGCTTATAATCGGGGACAGACAGACGGGCAAAACGTCGATAGCATTAGACACCATAATAAACCAGAAGGGCAAGAACGTTTACTGCGTTTACGTCGCTATCGGGCAGAAAGCGTCCACGGTTTCGGCGTTCGTTCATACGCTTAACGAATACGACGCGATGAAGTACACCGTCGTGGTGTGTTCGACTGCGCGCGATTCGAGCCCCATGCAATATATTGCGCCTTACGCCGGCTGCGCGATAGCCGAGGAGTTCATGTACTCCGGTAAGGACGTTCTCATAGTTTACGACGATCTTTCCAAGCACGCGGTCGCTTACCGCGCGATGAGTCTGCTGCTGAAACGTCCGCCCGGACGCGAAGCGTATCCCGGAGACATATTTTATCTCCACTCGCGACTTCTGGAGCGGGCGGCAAAGCTCAGCGATCAGCTCGGCGGCGGCTCTATGACCGCTCTGCCTATAGTGGAGACGCTCGCCGGAGATATTTCGGCATACGTTCCCACAAACATAATATCGATAACCGACGGGCAGATTTATCTCGAGAGCGAGCTGTTCAACGCCGGCGTGCGTCCTGCGCTCAACGTC
This sequence comes from uncultured Bacillota bacterium, assembly GCA_949294845.1. GTDB lineage: Bacteria > Bacillota > Clostridia > Christensenellales > Pumilibacteraceae > HGM11386. The sequence continues at coordinate 33,387 of CASFJH010000070.1, forward strand.
GGACTGTCCGTTTCGCGCGTGGGCAGCAGCGCGCAGATCAAAGGCATGAAAAAGGTAAGCGGTAAGCTAAGGCTCGACCTTTCGCAGTACCGCGAGCTGATAGTTTTCACGCAGTTCGGCTCAGAGCTCGATCCGGTTACGCAGCGTATGCTCGATCAGGGCGCGCGCGCGACCGAGATGCTCAAGCAGGATCTCAACGCGCCTTTGGACGTTGAACATCAGATCATACTTTTGTATATTACCATGAAGGAAATGCTGCTTAAAGTACCGGTCAACAAGATTTCGTCGTTCAAAAAGCAGTTTACCGATTACCTTGACGCGAACGGAGGAAAATTCATAGAAGCCATACGCTCTACCGGCGATCTCACGATGGAAGCGCAGATAGAGCTGGAAGAGTTCGTGGAAAAATTTCTGGAGCTTTATAATCGTTGAAAAATCTGACCGACATACGCGCCCGGATAAAAAGCGTTTCCGAAACGCGAAAGATCACCAGCGCCATGGAGACTATCTCCGTTGCCAAAATGCGCAAAGCCATGGCGCGTTTCGAAAGCAACCGCGCTTACTTTGCCGCGCTCAGAAAGGTTATAGCGGATATAGCGGCGCATACGGGCGCGTCGTCAAACAGGTATCTTAAAAACAACGCTGCGGAAAAGAATACTCTTTTTGTGGTGGTGGCGTCCGATAAGGGACTTGCCGGCGGATTCAATCACAACGTTCTGTCGCTCGCTTACGACATGATAACCAAGGCGGAAAAAGCCACCGTAGCCTGCGTGGGGCTCGTGGCGCACGAATTTTTCAATGCAAAAAACATTCCCGTCGACATAGAGTTCACTTTCGGTTCTTACGAGCCGACAATGCGCGACGCGCGCGAAATAACCAAGACGGTGCTCAATCTGTACGACAGCCGGCTGACGGACGAAGTATATATCGTGTATACCGGAATGGAGAACAGCTCCGTCATGTATCCTAAGGCGCTCAGACTGCTGCCTCTTCCTGCCGACGAGTTCGACGGGGGCGACGACGATTATTCGGAGATAGAATACGAACCGTCGCCGCAGGAGGTTTTCGAAGCGCTTATTCCTCAATACATCAACGGGACCGTTTACGGTACGCTTATACAGTCGGCGGCCAGCGAGCATTGCTCGCGCCGCGCCGCCATGAACAACGCGACCAAGAACGCCGGCGAGATTCTCGAAGAGCTGAACACCGATTTTCACCGCGCGCGCCAGGAGTCGGTCACCAACGAAATCACCGAGATCATAACCGCTGCAATGGGAGTCGGAAATGAAAACTGAAAATAAAAATCTGAAAACAGGCAAAGTAATAGTTGTCCTCGGTCCGGTTGTGGACGTTAAGTTCGAGGACAATTATATGCCGGCCATTTACGAAAAACTGCTTATCGACAGAGAGGACGGTAAGTACGTCGCTTTGGAGGCGCTTCAGCACGTCAGGGCAGGGGTAGTGCGCTGCATAGCTTTACAGGCGACCGAGGGCGTCAGCCGCGGTATGCGCGTGGTATCCAACGGCCGCACGATAGAGGTGCCTGTGGGCGAGGAAGTGCTCGGCCGCGTTCTCAACGTGCTGGGCGAGCCTATAGACAATATGGGCGAAGTCAAAGCGCAGCACCGACGTCCGATACACCGCAAAGCGCCTGACTTCTTCGAGCAGTCGGCCGCGACGGAAGTTCTGGAGACGGGCATCAAAGTAATCGATCTCATAGCGCCGTATGCGAGAGGCGGCAAGATAGGACTGTTCGGGGGCGCCGGAGTGGGCAAGACGGTGCTCATCATGGAGCTTATACGCAACGTCGCCCACGAGCAGGGCGGATATTCCATCTTTACCGGAGTGGGCGAGCGCAGCAGGGAAGGCTGCGAAATGATAGAGGATATGCGCGACAGCGGAGTTATCAGCAATACCGCTCTGGTATTCGGACAGATGAACGAGCCTCCCGGATCGCGTATGCGCGTAGCGCTGACCGGTCTTACGCTGGCGGAGTATTTCCGCGACGAAATGAACAAGGACGTACTGCTGTTCATAGACAACATTTACCGTTTCGTTCAGGCCGGCAGCGAGGTGTCGGCGCTGCTCGGGCGTATGCCGAGCGCCGTCGGATACCAGCCTACGCTGGGCACCGAAGTCGGCGCGCTGGAAGAGCGCATAACCACCACGAAAACAGGTTCGATCACGTCGATACAGGCGGTGTACGTTCCTGCCGACGATCTTACCGATCCGGCGCCTGCCGCGATATTTTCGCATCTGGACGCCACGACGGTGCTGTCACGCAAAGTGGTCGAGCAGGGCATATATCCGGCTGTCAATCCGCTCGAATCGACCAGCCGTATACTCGAGCCGCGTATTGTGGGCGAGGAGCATTACAGGGTGGCGAGAGCGACTCAGGAAGCGCTGCAGAGGTATAAGGAGCTTCAGGATATAATAGCTATACTCGGCATGGACGAGCTGAGCGAAGAGGATAAAAACATTGTATTCCGTGCGCGTAAGATGCAGAGGTTTTTCTCGCAGCCGCTGTTCGTCGCGAGCGTTTTCACCGGAATGGAAGGCCGTTACGTCCCCGTAAAGACGACGGTGGAATGTTTCAGGGAAATACTTGCCGGCAATGCGGACAAGTATCCCGAGTCGGCGTTTTACATGGTGGGCGATCTTGACGAGGTCAAGGAAAAGGCGAAGTGATGGCAGCGCTTTTTTCTCTTGAAATAATTACTCCCGACCGCAGTTTTTTTTCGGGAGAGGTGGAATCGGTCATTCTGCCGGCAAAGGGCGGCGAAATGGAAATTCTGCGTTATACTCTGCCTATGGCGGTCGTTCTCGAAGGCGGAGTAATGCGTATCGGGCAGAATTCGCGTTGGATGGAGGCCGTAGTCGGGCAGGGGTTTGTCAGAGTCGACCGCGATAAGACCGTTATAATGGCAGAATCGGCCGAATGGCCGCACGAGATAGATTCGGAGAAGGTGCAGGAAGAAATAGGCGAAATAGACGAAAAACTCCGCCGTGCGCAGTCCATGCGCGAATACCGTATGGCGAAAGCGCAGCTGGCGATACAGCTCGCCAAGCTTAAAATCAAAGATTACAAGGACTGATGTCAGCAGAGGAGCCTGAGATGTTTTTTCAGAAGGAAATCGAAACGTTAACAAGAAAGCAGATCGAAGCCGTTCAGCTGGAAAGGCTCAAACGTATAGTTGCTTACGCATACGATAACGTGCCTTTTTATACGCGCAGAATGGACGAAGCGGGCGTAAAACCAAAAGATATTGCGACGCTTAAAGACGTGACGAAGCTTCCCTTTACCGCCAAGGAGGATTTCAGGACGAACTATCCTTACGGGCTGTTCGCGCGGCCCATGCGCGACATAGTGCGCATACACGCCTCTTCGGGCACGACCGGCAAACCGGTTGTCGTGGGGTACACTAAAAACGATCTGGACGTATGGTCGGATATTGTGGCGAGGTTTATAGTCGCCACCGGAGGATGCGCGGACGACGTAGTGCAGAACGCGTTCGGATACGGCCTGTTTACCGGCGCGCTTGGACTGCATATGGGCTGGGAGAAAGTGGGCGCGACCGTTGTTCCCATATCCAGCGGAAACACCGAGCGGCAGGTAATGCTGATGCGCGATCTGGGCGTAACCGCGCTGGTGGCGACTCCTTCTTACGGATTATACATAGGCGAAACGCTCGCAAAAATGGGATTGTCGCCTGCCGATCTCAAATTAAGGCTTGGCTTTTTCGGCGCCGAAGCGTCCACCAAAGAGACACACGAGCAGCTGTCGAAAATGCTCGGGGTGGTAACCAACGACAATTACGGCCTGACCGAAGTCATGGGACCGGGCGTCGCCGGCGAATGTTCCTTTAAATGCGGTATGCACATCGCCGAAGACCATTTTCTGGCGGAGATAGTCGACCGCGACACCTTCGAGCCGCTGGACGAAGGCGAGACGGGGGAGCTGGTTATAACGACATTGACCAAGGAAGGCGTTCCGGTACTCAGGTACAGGACCAAGGATCTTACAAGCATAACAAAAGAGCCGTGCCGCTGCGGCCGCACCATGGCGCGTATGTCGAAAGTCGTAGGACGCACCGACGATATGCTCATAATACGCGGGGTAAACGTATTCCCTTCGCAGATAGAAAGCGTGCTTATGGAGATGGAGGAGGTCGCCAATTCCTACGAGATAGTCGTAGACCGCGTAGGCTATATGGATACGATAGAGGTGCTGGTGGAGATTACGGACGTAAGTCTGCTCCTAGATTACGGCAAGCTGGAGGCTTTGCGCGAGAAAATACGCGCGCGGTTCAGACAGGTGCTGCAGATAGACGTTAAGGTCAAGCTTGTCGAGCCCATGTCGCTCAAACGGTTCGAGGGAAAAGCCAGGCGCGTAGTGGACAAGAGAAAACAGTAAGCCGCGTCAGCCGGCCGACGGAAATTATTTACAAGGAGTAAGAATATGCAAAAACTTGCCATCGGCAATTATGCCGTGGCGCGCGGGGCATACGAGGCGGGAGTCACCGTTTCCAGCGCGTATCCCGGCACGCCCAGCACAGAGGTTACCGAATTTCTGGCTAAATACCCCGAAGTCAAGGCCGAATGGGCGCCCAACGAGAAGGTTGCTCTCGAGGTGGCGATAGGCGCAAGCATCGCCGGAGCGCGTTCGATAGCCGCAATGAAGCACGTCGGACTTAACGTGGCGGCAGATCCGCTTTTTACTTCGGCGTATACGGGAGTAAACGGCGGTCTGGTGATAGTGGTGGCCGACGATCCGGGAGTGCACAGCTCGCAGAACGAACAGGACTCCAGATATTACGCTCTCGGGGCAAAGCTGCCCATGCTTGAGCCGTCCGATTCCGAAGAGGCGCGGCAGTTTACCAGACTGGCCTACGATCTGAGCGAAAAGTACGATACGCCTGTCATGCTGAGACTGACCACGCGCGTGGCTCATTCGCAAAGCTACATATCAGAGGACGAGCGGACGGAAGTCGGCGTAAAGCCGTATGAGAAAAACGCCGCGAAATACGTTATGATGCCGGGCAACGCCAAGGTGAAACGCGAAGTGCTGCAAAAGCGCATGGCCGCGATGTCCGAAGATTTCAACGCCTTATCCGTTAATCGCGCCGAGCTGCGCGACACAAGGACAGGCGTAGTATGCGCCGGCATAACGTATCAGTACGTCCGCGAGGCCATGCCCGACGCGTCTGTGTTCAAGATAGGCACAGTGTTTCCCGTACCGGTGGAGGCTATACGCAAGTTTGCGTCCCGGGTCGATAAGCTTATCGTTATCGAGGAAATGGGCGGATTTATCGAGGATATTTTAAAAGCCGCCGCTATAAAGTGCGAGGGAAAATCGATATTTCCCAAATACGGCGAGATCCAGACTGCAGAAATACGCAAGGCAATGTTCAATGAAGACGCTCCGGCGGCGGAGAACGCCGTACCGCGCCCGCCGGTGCTTTGTCCTGGCTGTCCGCACCGCGGAGTGTTTTACGTCATAAACAAGCTCAGACTTAACGTTATGGGCGACATAGGCTGCTATACGTTAGGCGCGGTCGCGCCGCTCAGCGCCGTAGACGCCGTTGTATGTATGGGCGCGAGCATAGGAATGGCCATAGGCGCGGAGAAAGCCAGAGGCCGCGAGTTTGCCGAAAAGACGCTTGCGGTAATAGGCGACAGCACGTTCGTTCACAGCGGCATCACCGGTCTGATAAACGCGGTTTACAATAATCTCAACACCAAGATTCTCATACTCGACAATTCTACTACGGGCATGACCGGGCATCAGCCGCACCCCGGAACGGGAAGGAATATTTACAACGAGCCGGCTTACCGTCTGGACTACCGCACAATCGCGCAGGCGTGCGGCGTGCAGAACATAGCCGAATTCAACAGCTACGATCTCGAAGCGGCGGAAAAAACGATACGCGAACAGATGAAAAAGCCGGGCGTATCGCTTATGATAGCGAAAGAACCGTGCGCCCTTATCGTCAAAAAGACTGCGGCTCCTTATGAGATAACCGACAAATGCGTCAACTGCAAGATGTGCGTTAAACTGGGGTGTCCGGCAATAGTCAACCGTCCCGAAGGTCCGACGATCGATTTTACCATGTGCAACGGCTGCAGCGTGTGCGCACAGGTATGTAAAGTTAAAGCCATAAGCCGGAAAGGAGAATAGCGAGTATGAATATAATCATAGCCGGAGTGGGCGGACAGGGTACGCTGCTGGCGTCCAGAGTGCTGGGAAATTACGCCACGATTAAAAAGACGGATTGCAAGCTGAGCGAAGTCCACGGCATGGCTCAGCGCGGCGGCAGCGTTGTGACGTATGTTAAGATGGGCGACAAGGTTTATTCTCCGATAGTAGGAGACGGCGACGCAGACCTGCTGATAGCGTTTGAAAAACTTGAGGCGCTCAGGTGGGCGCACGCGGTCAGAAACGGCGGCGCGGTTATAATGAATACTCAGGAAATAATGCCCCTGCCGGTAATTACGGGCGCGGCAAGCTATCCGGAGGACGCCGAGCAAAGAATTTCCGCGCGAAAGGTGGAGTTTCATTCGCTCGACGCGCTGTCTATCGCCCTCGAATGTGGCAGCGCCAAAGCGGTCAACACCGTAATGCTTGGTGCTGCGGCAAAGATAGCAAAGTTCGATCTCGACGCGCTCGAGGAGGCTCTGGCGCTGAGCGTTCAGCCCAAATTTCTCGAACTCAACGCGCTGGCAATGCGCCGCGGTTACGACGTACTGACGGAGAAGTAATATGTATTACAATAAACAGGCGGAAACGATGTCAAGAAGCGAGCTCGACGCTCTGCAGAGCGAAAGACTCGTGAGTCTGGTGAGATACGTTTACGAAAGAGTGCCGTTTTATCGCGCCAAGATGGACGACGCCAAGGTAAAACCCTCCGATATAAAGAGCATACGCGATATCGTAAAGCTTCCCTTTACGGAAAAGTCCGATCTGAGAGACAATTATCCTTTCGGCCTCTTCGCCGTTCCCGACAGGGAAGTCGTAAGAGTGCACGCTTCGTCCGGAACCACCGGTAAACTTACCGTGGTAGGGTATACCCGCGGCGATCTCGACGTATGGAGCGAGGTAATGGCTCGCAGCCTTACCTGCGCAGAAGTTACGTCCGAATCGACGGTGCACGTCTCATACGGCTACGGGCTTTTCACGGGAGGCCTCGGAGCGCACGACGGAGCAAGCCGCATAGGAGCAAAAGTCATACCGGCCTCGTCCGGAAATACAGCGCGTCAGCTTATGCTGCTCAAGGACTTTAAGGCGACAACGCTCTGCTGTACGCCCTCTTACGCGGCGTATCTCGGCGATTCTGTCGCAAAAATGGGATACGACATCAAGGATTTCAGCTTGAAAAGCGGCGTTTTCGGCGCCGAGCCGTGGACGGAAGAAATGCGCGTCGGCATAGAAAAGAAGCTTAACATAAAAGCGTTCGATGTGTACGGGCTGTCCGAGATCATGGGACCGGGCGTCTCTATCGAATGTGATTGCCGTAAGGGGCTTCATGTATGGGAGGACCATTTTTATCCCGAGGTGCTGGGCGACCACTTCGAGCAATTGCCTTACGGCGAGCGGGGAGAGCTGGTGTTTACGACGCTTACCAAGGAAGCGCTTCCGCTTATACGGTACAGGACAAAAGACATATGCACGCTTGACAACTCGCCTTGTCCCTGCGGCAGAACCCATGTCAGAATGAGCAAGATATTGGGGCGCAAGGACGATATGCTTATAATACGCGGAGTTAACGTGTTCCCCTCGCAGATAGAAACGGTTCTTCTTCAGATGGGAAATATCGCGCCGCATTATCAGCTTGTGGTCGACCGCGAGAACAACACGGACACGCTGGAGATACTCGTCGAACTGGAGGAATCGCTTTTCAGCGACGAAGTGAGACAGCTCGAACAGGTGCGCGAGAAGATAGAGAGCAACGTTCACAGCGCTCTGGGGCTTTCTGCGCGAGTCAAACTTGTGGAATCGGGCACCATACCGCGCAGCGAGGGAAAAGCGGTACGCGTCATAGACAAGAGAAAACTGTAACCCATGGCCGCAATGCCGGCATATATAGTAAGGAGGTAGATTATGGTAAAGCAAATGGCGGTTTTCATGGAAAACCGTAAAGGCAGGATCAGTCAGCTTACCGGAGTACTTAAAGCAAACGGAATAGATATAGTAACTCTGTCTATCGCCGACACCAAGGATTTCGGTATATTGCGCTGTATTACCCGCGACAACGAGAGAGCGGAAAAGCTTTTGCGCGACGCGGGGTTTACGGTAACCGCCACCGAACTTATCGGAGTGGAGGTGCCGGACGAACCGGGGCGGCTGAACGAGGTGCTTGAATTGCTCGACCGCAACAATATCAACGTCGAGTATCTGTACTCGTTCGCAAGGCTTTCGGACGGGAGCGGAATAATACTTTTCAAAGTCGAGAACGAAAAGCTTGCGCTTGACATACTGACGAAAAACGGGATAAAGGTACTGGACGAAGCCATTATCTGAAGAGGTGAGCCGATATAACCGTTACCGTATCGCTGCGCGCAATAGAGAATAATCTCTGCTCGGTCAAAAAGCGTACCGGACGTCCGGTATGCGCCGTCGTCAAAGCGGACGCCTACGGACACGGACAGGCCGCGGTTGACGCAATGTCCGGCGCGGACTGCTTTGCGGTAGCGAATTACGCCGAAGCCGGAAGGCTGGCTCTGCGCTCCGATAAACCCGTTATAATCCTCGGAGCGCCCGAAAACGCCGCCGTTCCTCGCGGCGCTGTTCCCACTGTAAGCGGCGCCGAGGAGATAGAGCTGCTCAGAACCAACGGCTGGAGAGGAAAGGTCCATATAAAGGTCGATTCGGGAATGCACAGGCTGGGCTGCCGTCCCGAAACGGTCGGCTTAATCGCGGACAGAGCTGCGGCGGCCGGCATGACGGTTGACGGCGTTTTCACCCACTTTCATTGCGCCGACGACGTCGGTATCACGTCTGCGCAGTTTGCGCGCTTTGACGACGCTACGCGCGGACTGGGACTGAAGCGGCATTGCTGCGCTTCAAACGCGCTTTTTCTTCCCGAAAAGTGGCGGCTGGATATGATACGTCCGGGACTCGCGCTTTACGGGTACGGCGCCGACGGACTTATTCCGGCAATGAAAGTCAGCTCGCGTATCGTATCTCTGAAATTTGTCAGAAAAGGCGAGTATATCGGTTACGGCTCCTTCCGCGCGGACAAAGATATGCTTGCCGCTGTCGTCTCCGGCGGCTATGCCGACGGCTTCAGGCGCGTCAAAGGACGGAGGTTTGTGTCGGTGGGAGGCAGAAAATGTCCGCTCGTGGGGCAGGTGTGCATGGATATGTTTTTCGTCGACGTTACGGATATACTATGTCATGTCGGCGATGAAGTCGTTCTGCTGGGCGACGGTAACCGTCTGGCCGAGTCTTACGGAACGATCGTTTACGAGGCTCTTACGGGATTCGGCTGCGCGAGAGGGCGAAGGGTGTATGCAGACTAAAAGCGAACTGCGTGTAAAATTAAAAGCCGTAAGAGCGAATATAGAAGGACGCGCGGACAAGCAGGCTAAGATAATTTCCGCGCTGGAAGAGCTGACGGCGCATTTTAACAAACTGTTCGTGTTCGTGTCGATGGGCAGCGAACCGGATACCGCCGCTTTCATCCGCAAAGCGTTCATGAGCGGCAAGACCGTCGCGGTTCCTTATGTTGCGGACGGCGTCATGACTCCGATGCTGTATACGGGCGGAGAGCTTAAGCCGGACCGAATGGGCAATATTCTCCGGACAAGCTTATACGACGGTCAGTTGGACTGCGCCGTGGTTCCTATGCTGGGATTTAACGACGGGCTTTACAGGATAGGTTACGGAGGCGGATATTACGACAGATTTCTGAAAAACGGCATTTATAGCATCGGCGTCGCGTTTGACGAGTGCCGCTGCGCGTTCGTTCCGCAGCCGCACGACGTTCCGCTTGACGCGATAGTTACCCCCTGCGGCGTACTTCGCCGCGGAGAATAGCGCTTAAGGCGTATCGGATTAACAAAAGGAGGCGTGCCGGAAAAAACGCGGCGCGGGCTTACAATGGCTAAAAAGAAACTTAAACCCTGGCAGCAATATCTTTCATCGAGTCTTATGATGTACGTTTACTCCATCATTTTTTCGGTTGCGGCAACGGTATTCATAATAGACAAAATACCCGATTGGGTAAAGATAATAATGGGCGTACTATTCATTGTACCGGTCTGCGCGCTGTTTTTCATTACCGGGCGCAAAGAGGGCGAGTCGATGTACCGGGAAGCGACCAGAGGTACGCTTACGGCCATACACGACAAAACTCCGGTAAAAATTCCGGCGTATAAATGTATTTTTCACGTTGTCGGTTTCGGAGCGCCGCTTATCGTGCTTACCGTAATTGCGGCTTTTGCCAAAGTCGCGTTTCTGCGCGGAATAGTATCCTTTATTCTGATGCCGGCTACGGTAACGTTTATAGGACTGGGGATAATCGATTTCGAGACGGTCTCTCTCAATCTGCTTTACACATACATTCCGGTGATAATAATAATATGCGGAGTGTTCGTGTTCGGCTATATGAAGAGCGTTCTTTTGCTTAAACGCCGTCAGGGCGAAATAGAGAGCGAATTGCGCTCATTCGACAACTGATGAGAGTTATAAGCGGCAGATACCGCGGGAGAAAGCTTTTTTCGCCGTCCGACGACAGAGTCAGACCGACTACAGACCGCATAAAGGAAACTCTTTTCAATATTCTTACAAGCAGCGTCGGTATTTACGGCAGCGTGCTCGACCTTTTTTCGGGCAGCGGCGCGCTGGGCATCGAAGCGCTCAGCCGCGGCGCCGATTCGGCGGTTTTTATAGACAGGGATCCCGACAGCATACGGCTTACCCGCATGAATTTAAAAAGTATCGGCATTGACGCGGAAGTATACTGCGCCGATTTCAGAACGGCGTTGAAAAAGCTCGATGGCAGAAAATTCGACTTTATTTTTGCCGATCCGCCTTACGCCATGCGCGCCGAGCCGCTGATCGTCGCCGGCATAGAAAAATATTGTCTGCTGGCGGAGGGCGGCACCATAATAATAGAGCACGACACCAAAAATAACTTGCCTAAATCGCTGAAATCCTATATAATAGAGACGAGAGAGTGCGGTAACACTTCTCTGAGCTTTTTGCGCCGGGAGGTATGACCATGGAAAAGACGGCGGTATTTGCCGGGACTTTCGACCCGTTCACAATGGGGCATTACGACGTCGCGCTTAGAGCGGCGTCTGTTTTCGATCGCCTCATAATAGCCGTAGCAGAGGATACCGGCGGCAAACGCGCCGTGGCGGGTACCGAGGACAGATTGCAAATCGTTCGCGCTTCGGTTGCCGATATAAAAAACGTTTCGGTGGAAAGCTTCAGCGGATTTCTGACTGATTTCGTAGCCGCCTCCGGCTCGCGTGTTCTCGTGCGCGGATTAAGGACATACAACGATTTCGAGTACGAGAAATCGCTGTTTGAAGTGTACCGTTCTCAAATGGACGTCGAAGCCGTATATATAATGACAGCGGGACGTTACAGCCATATTTCCGGCTCAGTGGTCAGACAGCTGGCCGCGCTCGGAGGAGATCTTGCCGGGTTTGTACCCGAAAGCGCCAGAGCCGCCGTGGAAAAAATCTATCGTAAAAGAGGCTGATGACAGTGGAGTTGTACGAACTTATCGATCAATTGGAAGCCGAGCTCGGCGGCAAACACGGAATTTTCGGCAAGCGCGTCGACGCCGGAAGGTGCCTCGCCATTCTCGACAGGATAAGACAGGTATTGCCTAACGAGCTTAACGAAGCGCGTTTCGTGGTGGAGAACAAGCGTAAGATACTGGAAAACGCCGACACCGTTGCCAAAAATACCATCCGCGAAGCGGAAGACCGCGCCGAACATATAATAGACAACACCGAGATTATCAAGAGGGCGGAGACCGAAGCTAAACAGATACTCGAAACGGCTTATATGCAGTGCGATACACTCGTCCATCACACCAAGGAACATCTTGACAATACGTTCAGGGAAACCGAGCAGTTTTTGCTTTCCACGCTTACTATGATACGAAATAACCGCGAGGAATTGCGCGGCGCAATGATTATCAAGCCGGACAACCAGGATCAGAACTGAGAGCTGTCGCTCATGGCAGAGGTTTTCACATCAGAGGCTTATAAAAAATGTTTACATTCGTTTCAAAGATAATCACTCCCGAAGAAGTGCGCGAGCGTCTGCCGCTTTCTCCGGCTATGCGCGAACTTAAAGCGCAGCGCGACGAAATGCTGCGCAATATCGTTGCAGGGCGCGATACCAGAAAAGTGCTGATTATAGGGCCTTGCTCGGCAGATAACGAGACCGCGGTTCTCGATTACGTTTCGAGACTGGCGAAGGTAGCGGATAAAGTCAAGGACAAGCTGTTTATAGTGCCGCGCATTTATACCAACAAACCCCGCACCCGCGGCGAAGGCTATAAAGGTATGCTGCATAATCCCGATCCGCATACTCACGGGACTGATATACAGGCAGGCATTTACGCGATAAGACATCTCCACATCCGCGCGATTTCCGAAACGGGATTGTCGGCTGCGGACGAAATGCTTTATCCGGATAATTTCGCATATCTCGAGGATGTACTGTCATACGTCGCCGTGGGCGCGCGTTCGTCCGAGAATCAGCAGCACCGTCTGGTGGCGAGTGGCGTAGACGTGCCCGTAGGCGTCAAAAACCCTATGTTCGGCAGTTTTCCCGTGCTTCTCAATTCCATTTATGCGGCGCAGATCCCCAACGAGTTCAAGTATAACGACAGTCAGGTGAAAACCGGCGGAAACCCGTATGCCCATGCGGTATTGCGCGGAGCCGTGGATTCTTACGGGAACAATATTCCCAACTATCATTACGAGGACATAATTAGGCTTTACGATATGTATGTCGGCGAGCATCTCAAAAATCCGGCCGTTATTATAGACACGAATCACTCGAACAGCAATAAGCGGCCTATGGAACAGATAAGAATCGTCAAGGAAGTTTTGTCCAATATGAAGGTATGCGACAAAGTCAATTCTTTGGTGAAAGGTTTTCTCATAGAGAGCTATATAGAGGACGGCAATCAGCCGCCCGACGGCACCGTTTACGGTAAATCGATCACCGACGGCTGCCTCGGCTGGAGCAAAACGGAAAGACTTATACTCGATGTGGCGGAAGCGCTGTAAAAGGAGGGGCGGTTGACTAAAAACAGAAAAAAGATCGGCCTTGCGCTCGGTTCGGGCGGAGCCCGCGGATTCTGCCACCTCGGCGTGCTGAAAGTGTTCGAGGAAAACGGTATCCGAGTCGACTGCCTTGCCGGATGTTCGATGGGTTCGCTGATAGGCGGATGTTATTGCGCCGGAGCGCCCGTTGACAAAATGATAGAGCTCGCGCCAAAGATAACGCAGATGTCCATTATGGACCTCAATATTTCAAATAAAAAAGCCGGCTTGGTAAAAGGTCAGCGCGCCATGCGCATCGTCGGAAAACTGGTCGGTAGTCCCATGATCGAGAACTGTAAAATACCTTTTGCCGCCACGGCAACCGAGCTTTGTTCGGGCGAGCTGGTCACTTTTACAAAGGGCAGTATGCTCGACGCGATCAGGGCGAGCATATCGATACCCGGAGTGTTCCATGTCGTTACCGACAACGACAGCCGGTACTATGTGGACGGAGGCGTACTTCAGCGTATTCCCATTCCCGCGGTAAAGGCGCTCGGAGCGGATATAGTCATCGCGGTGGACGCAATAGGCCCCGTCGAAAGCGGCTTCGACGATACCAACGACTTTTTCGGAGTGCTGCAGAGATCGATCAATCTCATGGACTGGCTCCATACGAAAAACGACATAACCGAAGCGGATTACGTTATTACGCCCGATCAGGGTTTTAAAAATACGTTTACGTTCAAGGAAAACGAGGCGTCCATCGAAAGCGGCATTGTCGCCGCGCAAAAGGCGCTCCCCGACATTAAAAAGCTTATAGGAGAATAAAAAAACCGTTGCCGAGGGTAAGCGCGATAAAGCGCGTATAAACGGGACGGATAAAGCGGAAACAGCTATACCGTTACCAGTCTGGTGGAGTAGAACGCGTTTCCTTCGCGGCCGGATATGAGCGAGTAGAGACTGCTCGCTCTTTTTTCTTTTTCCGTACCGGCCGCGTCGGAGGGGCTGACGTAGAAATCGGAGCCGAGGCGTGAAAGATAGTATCTGAAGTCGTCTCTTACGCCAAGCACTCTGCACGGCGAGGGGCGATCGTCCTTTTCGATGTCGAGCAGGCACTCGAGCGCTATGCGTCTGATGCGGCTCATTGTATACCGTTTTGATTTGACGGCGTCGTAAAGTCCGCCGAGAGTGACCGCGCGTTCGGCAGCCTCTTTAAGCTTGTATTCAATGCCTTCGTTCACGCTGCGCAGTCGGGCGAGGCTTGAGATGTCGGCGCGTCTTACGGCGTCTATGACGAGCGCCTCGTAAACGTCGGTTCGCACCGGATTGGCGGTAACGGCGCGAATAACGTCGTCCGCCGTATTCGGAGGCAGTTTTTCGCGCGCGGCTTCCGGATTCGACGCGAAAGCGGCGCGTATTGCGCCGGCTGAAGCGAATCCTTCGCCGAGGGTTTTGTCGTTGTAGCCGCCGCCCTTACGCTTTATGAGAACGGGAGTTATATGCGATCCCGCCGCCTTCAAGGCCTTGATGTATTCGATGCAAAGCAGATTATTGGGTTTTTTAAGCGTTTCGGACGCCTGAATTCGGTCTATGCCGCGCTTAGCCGCCTCTTCGACCGTGGCCGTGGTATATGCGGTAGGGTAGCTCGCTCCCGCGCCGAGGGCGGCAGCCAGAACGCTTTTAAAGAGCTCCGATTCCTCGTACTGAATATCGGCGAGCGCGCGTATATGCTCCTCGTCTTCGCAGCCCATAACGAGAAATTCCACATCGGGGAGCGAGGCCGCTATAGCGACGCCGCCGCGCGCAAAATCGCGGCCGGCGGCCGTCGAAACGGTTACCGGCAGCTCGATCACCATATCGGCTCCGTTTCTCAGCGCGCATCCGGCGCGCAGAAATTCGTCCGTAACGGCAGGTTCGGCGCGCTGCACGAAATTTCCGCTCATAAGCGCGATAATGCCGTCGGCGGCGGTTTCTTTAACGGCTCGGTCAAGCTGGTAGGCATGGCCGCTGTGAAAAGGATTGTACTCGCAGATGACAGCGCAATATTTCATAAAAACTCCGCTTTTTCTTGTATTTCGATTTACTTTTGAAAGCTACTCTGCTATAATTGATTTAAGATATTATAACACAGTAAATCCGTTTTGCATAGCGAATCGGAGCATAGGAGCAAAAAATGAGCAACCTTTTGGAAGAAGTGAGACAGAAAGCCCGTACTGCGGGCAAGCGTATCGTTTTGGCTGAGGGAGAGGAAAAGCGTATCGTTGACGCCGCCGTAAAGATCAGGGAGCAGAAGATAGCGGAAATTACCCTCATAGGCCGCCGCAGCGTTATTATGGAGATAAATCCGGCTGTCGCCGATACGGACATCAGGATAGCCGATCCCGACGTCATAGATTACACCCCTTACGCCCAAACGCTTTACGAACTGCGCAAAGCCAAGGGCATGACCGAAGAGGACGCCGCCCGTCTGGCGCGAAATCCGTTGTACCTCGGCGTGCTTATGGTAAAAATGGGCGAGGCCGACGGCATGGTGGCAGGCTCCGTCAACGCTACGGGCGATGTGCTCCGTCCGGCTCTTCAGATAATAAAGACCGCTCCCGGTATATCCACAGTATCGAGCTGCTTTATAATGTTAACCAAGGCCAAAGAGTACGGCAAGGACGGCGTGCTCGTCTTCGGCGACTGCGCGGTCAACCCCAATCCCACTTCCGAGCAGCTTGCAGCGATTGCGATAACTTCAGCCGCTACGGCGCGCTCGATAGCCGGTATAGATCCGAGAGTAGCGCTGCTGTCGTTCTCGACTAAAGGTTCGGCAAAACACGAGCTCGTCGACAAAGTAACCGAGGCGGTGGCGCTCGTGCACTCGCTGGCTCCCGAGCTTAAAGCTGACGGAGAGCTGCAGTCTGACGCGGCGCTTGTTCCTTCCGTAGCGGCGCTCAAAGCGCCCGGCAGCGACGTCGCCGGAACGGCCAACGTGCTTATTTTCCCCGACCTGCAGGCCGGAAATATCGCCTACAAGCTCGTACAGCGGCTCGGCGGTGCGGAAGCGATAGGACCCATCTGCCAGGGCTTTAATAAGCCGGTCAACGATCTGTCGCGCGGCTGCAGCGCAGAGGACGTAGTCAACGTGGTGGCAATGACCGCGTTGCAGGCGATGTAAGGAGGACGTATGAAAATACTTGTCGTAAATGCCGGAAGTTCGTCACTTAAATATCAGCTGATAGAAATGACGGACGAGAGCGTCCTCGCAAAAGGCGTGTGCGAACGTATAGGGCAGAGCTCGTCGGTGTTGAAGCACACCGGCAGATCGGCGGTGGAGATAGAACAGCCCATGCCCACGCACGCCGAAGCGATAAAGCTTGTGCTGGAAGCGCTTGTTCATCCGGCATACGGAGTAATAAACTCTATGAGTGATATAGCCGCTGTAGGACACAGAGTCCTGCACGGCGGCGAGGATTTCCACGGCTCGGCGCTGGTGACGGACAAAGTGCTTAAGATAATAGAGAGCAACGTCGATCTCGGACCTCTTCATATGCCGCCCAACATAACGGGTATCCGCGCCTGTCAGGAGGTTATGCCCGACGCGCCTATGGTCGCGGTGTTCGATACGACCTTCCATTCGACCATGCTCGATTATGCGTATATGTACGCAATACCTTACGAGGATTACAAAAAATACAAGATACGCAAGTACGGATTCCACGGGACGAGTCACCTGTATATTTCGGGCGAGGCGCGCAAACTCATGGGGCGCGACGATTTCAAACTCGTGGTATGCCATCTGGGTAACGGCGCGAGCGTATCGGCAGTCAAAAACGGCAAATGCGTAGATACGTCGATGGGACTTACTCCGCTCGAAGGCCTTATCATGGGCACGCGCAGCGGCGATATCGATCCTGCCGTTATCGAGTTTCTCATGAACAAAACAGGCATGAACATTCATCAGGCGACCGACTATCTCAACAAGAAGTGCGGCGTTCTGGGAGTGTCGGGTATAGGCTCGGATTTCCGCGATCTTACCAAGGCGATGGACGAGGGCAACGCGCGCGCGCGTCTGGCTATAGAAATGTTCGCTTACAGAGTAAAGAAATATGTCGGGGCTTACGCCGCCGCTATGGGCGGACTGGATTTTCTGGCCTTTACCGGCGGAATAGGGGAGCATACCCCTGTTGTGCGCGAGCTGGTCATGAACGGGCTGGAATTCCTCGGCGTTCAATACAACGCCAAGGTCAACGCAGCGCCTGAGCGCGGAGCCACAACCGAGCTGTCCGTACCGGGCAGCCGCGTAAAGGTTTATATTATTCCCACAAACGAGGAGCTCGTAATCGCGCGCGAAACGCTTGCCGTTATCGGCGGAGCAAAGCGTTGAACAAATTGTCCGATATAATCGGAGATATGCTCTTTCCCGACGATATAAAGTGTATATTGTGCGGCAGGGACATTCCGGTCAGAAACCGGCTGTGTCTCTGCCGCGACTGCACTCTCGAGGAAAACGTAGAATTCTGTATAGGCTGCGGTCGCGCGCTCATGCGCGGCGGCGTGTACTGTGACGATTGCCAACACGAAAGACATCCGTTTGACGTTGCGAGAGCGCCGCTCGTATACGACGGCTCAGTCAAAACGCTGATACGTCGTCTTAAATACGGCAATGCAAGATACCTGGCGCCGTATCTGGCCGCACTCATGGCCGAAACGTGGATGAGGTCGGGACATACCGCCGCGGCTGTGACGTTCGTACCCATGCACCCTTCAAGAAAGCGCAAGCGCGGATACAATCAGGCCGAACTTCTGGCGCGGTGCTTTTGCGAGATCACCGGTCTGCCTCTTGCGGATATGCTCGAACGCGTGAAAAATACGCCCAATCTTGCTCGCATGGACCGCGCAACGCGCGCTAAGTCTATCAGCGACGCAATAATCTGCAAAAGCGGTACGGTTTACGATTCCGTTATAGTCGTCGACGACGTGTTTACTACCGGCGCGACGGCGTCGGCGTGCGCGCAAGCGCTTAAATCGGCGAAAGTCAGACAGGTCATTATTCTCACCGCCGCAACGGCGCGGGAGGAGCGTCCGCTTGAAACTCTGCCGTCCGGGACGTGGAAATCGTCAGGCCGCGCAAAACGCGCGAAATAATGACGACAGGCAGCTCTTCCGTCCGAAACGATGAAAGCGTCAGAACGTCCGCCGTATTCCTATAAGCAGGTCGGTTTATGCGGAAAGCCGAAAGCGACGTCGGCAGCTTTTGCCTGAACGGGCGGGGAAAACGGATCGGGTTTACAAAAGACGTTCAAAAAGCTTGACAATTGTCGCAAAAGAGGCTAAAATACAGTTACAACCTTGAATTCCTGTATGAAAGACAAGTAGCGCGGCCGATATCGCGCGGCTTCAGAGAGCGTTCCCGCGGCTGAAAGGAACGCGCCGCACGGGCAGCGTGAAACCGCTTTTTTTGGGAGCGACGGCCGTAATGCCGTAAGCGAGGCTGCGATTGGCAGCGAAGTGAAGGTGGAACCACGGAGCAAAATACCGTCCTTGACAGATCTTAAGATCTATCGGGGCTTTTTTTTACGGAGGCAGTATGAAAATTACGCTTAAAGACGGATCGGTGATTGAAGCGGAAGCCGGTATAACCGCGCAAGACGCCGCCGAGAAGATCAGCGAAGGGCTTGCGAGAAACGCGCTTATAGCCAGGGTAGACGGAGAGCTCGTAGACCTTACCTGCAAGCTAACGCACGACTGCACGCTTGAGATACTTACTTTTAAAGACGAAGAGGGCCGTCAGGCCTACCGCCATACCACGGCGCATATTCTGGCTCAGGCGGTCAAGAACATTTATCCCAACGCGCAGCTTGCAATAGGCCCGAGCATAACAAACGGCTTTTATTACGATTTCGATTTTCCCGAGCCGGTGACGATGGCCGACTTCGAAAAGATCGAAAAGGAAATGCAGGATATCGTAAAAGCCGATTTTCCCATAGAGCGCGAGGAGGTCAGCCGCAATAAGGCGCTGACTAAAATGCGCGGATACAACGAGCTGTACAAAGTTCAGCTTATCGAGGATCTGCCCAAAGACGCAAAGATTACGCTGTACTCGCAGGGCGGATTTACCGATTTGTGCCGCGGACCGCATCTTACCAGTACCGGCAAAGTAAAGTACTTCAAGCTGACGCAGATCGCCGGCGCTTACTGGCGCGGCAACGAGAAAAATAAAATGCTCACGCGTATTTACGGTACGTCTTTTGAAAAGAAGTCGGATCTTGTCGAATACATCGAGCAGCTCGAGGAAGCCAAACGCCGCGACCATAACAAGCTCGGCCGCGAGCTCGGCCTTTTTATGACCGAGGAGCGTATCGGACAGGGGTTGCCGCTCATGATGCCCAAGGGCGCTAAACTGTTCCAGATACTACAGCGATTCGTGGAGGACGAGGAGGAGCGCCGCGGCTATCTGCTTACAAAGACGCCCTATATGGCCAAAAGCGAGCTGTATAAGCTGAGCGGACACTGGGATCACTACCGCGACAAGATGTTCATAATAGGCGACGAGGAGAAGGACGAGGACGTTTACGCGCTCAGGCCGATGACCTGTCCTTTCCAGTATATGATTTATAAAAACGGACTTAAGAGCTACCGAGATCTGCCGCTGAGATACGGCGAGACCTCGACGCTGTTCCGTAAGGAAGGCAGCGGCGAAATGCACGGGCTCATCCGCATAAGGCAGTTCACTCTGAGCGAAGGGCATATTATCTGTACGCCCGAGCAGCTTGAGGACGAGTTCAAAGGCGTGCTCGATCTCGTCTATTATATGATGGACTGTCTCGGTTTGCGCGACGACGTTACTTACCGCTTTTCCAAATGGGATCCGAACGATAAGGAAAAATATATCGACGATCCGGCAAGCTGGAATAAAGCGGAAGCGCTCATGAAAAAGATACTCGATGACATCGGCATCGAGTATACAGAAGGCGTGGGCGAGGCGGCTTTCTACGGTCCCAAACTCGACATCCAGGCCAAGAACGTGTTCGGCAAAGAGGACACTATAATAACGATACAGGTGGATCTGTTCCTCGCCGAAAACTTCGATATGAGCTATGTAGACGCAAACGGCGAGAAGAAGCGCCCTTATATCATTCACCGCAGCTCCATAGGCTGTTACGAGCGCACCATCGCAATGCTTATAGAAAAATACGCCGGCGCGTTTCCGCTCTGGCTCAGCCCCACGCAGGTAAAAATCCTCACCCTTACCGACCGCACGGTTCAAGCCGGCAAGGATTTGACGGCTCAGCTTCAAAAAGCCGGCATACGCGCCGAGCTGGACGCGAGAGGCGAGAAAATCGGCTATAAAATCCGCGAGGCTCAGCTCGAAAAAGTTCCGTATATGCTGATAATCGGCGATAAGGAAGTGGAGAACAAGGTTATTTCGGTGCGGTCGCGTAAAGAGGGCGATCTGGGTACTATGGAATACGGCGCGCTGCTCGATAAACTGCTTAAAGAAATCGACGACAAATGCGCCGGATAACCGCATAAAAATAAAAAAGCCGGAGAGACAGTATTTCTCCGGTTTTTTATTATTTATTTCCGATAGAAGCGCGGCAGTCCGTGAGATAATTGTCCGACGCTCTGCGCGGGCGTTAAAACCGGCGCGCCGTTCAGCGGTCGTACATGGCGCGTTTACGGTATGTGGAAGGAGATAATGAGGTCAGACGCCTGAACGTTTTTGAAAAATAATTCGGGTTGTCAAAAGCCAGCCTGTCGGAGATTTGCGAGACGGTAAGATCGCTTTCGCGCAAAAGCCGCTTTGCGGCTTCAATCTTCATTTCGGTAAAATACGCCATTACGCTCCGTCCGGTAGCGGCCTTAAACTGTTTGAATACGTTTGCCCGTCCGTAATGAGTAATGCGGCATATATCGTCGACGTTGACGGCCGAGCACAGATTGTCGTTAAGAACGGTCATCACGTCGTTTACCAGACGGTTGCCGTAATCGGAATCAGGCAGAAACGTGCTGTTTCCCGATTCGGTTTCGGTAAGAGAGCGCATGATTTCTATAAGCAGTATTTCCAGCCTGTTTTTTATCAGCTGCTTGCCGCCAAGAGTTGGGGAATCCAGTAGTTCCAGTTTATGCGTATCTGGATCGGAAAAGGGCATATCGAACGTCTTTTTAGCGTCGGAAACGATGGCGTATATGTATTTTCGCAGACTTTTTTCAAGGGCGAAAACTCTGTTTTCGAAAAAGCGCATAGCGTCGGACTTACATTCGAACGAAATTATGAAAACGCTCGGCGCCGTTACTCCGTCGGCGGCAAGCGAATGTCGCTCGTCCGGCTTATGACATATCATGCAGCCCTCTTTCACAATGAGATTTCTGTCGTCCGCCGTACATACGAGGTTGCCCTTGTCGGCATAAACGAGCTCCCAGAAATCGTGCGATTCTTCACGCGAGACAAACCGCCGGTCAAATTCGAACCAGTGCACGGTTACAATCTTATCCACCCTGAGCAGGTTATCTATTTTGTGCCTGAAATATGTTTTCATAGTGTAATTATATCACACCATCCGCGTAAAAAGCAAGATTTTTCGGCTATATATGCATATTAGTCTGATTTGGAATTTGAATATAGACAAATTTACCCGTTTATGATACTTTACGCTATATTCGCGCGGCGTAAACTGTGGTACAATTATAGCAGTAACGACGGGAGGTCGGATAATGAGAGTACTGGCTGTAGGAGCGCATCCGGACGATGTTGAGATAGCGTGTTCTGGAACATTGGCAAAGTGTATAAAAAGGGGAGATAAGGTCGTCGTGTGTCACGTTTCCAGCGGAAACCTCGGCCATGTGGTAATTCCGCCCGACGAACTGAGAGTAATACGCGCCGGAGAGGCGAAAAAAGCCGGCGGTATGATAGGGACGGAAGTTATATGGGGCGGCTTCGACGATCTGGATATTTTCGATAACAATAAAGAAGCGCGCGACAAAATGGTGGATGTGATAAGATATGCGGATCCCGATTTTATTATCACCCATGCCCCGGACGATTATATGCCGGATCACACGGCGGTTTCGCGGCTCGTTTTCGACGCGAGCTTTACCGCGACGCTGCCCAATTATCCTGCAAAGCACAAGGCGGCAAAGCTTGTACCCATTTATTATATGGATACGCTTGCAGGCGTCAATTTCAATCCGACCGAATACGTCGATATTACGGAAGAAATAGACTTGAAAATCAGTATGCTCGAATGTCACGAAAGCCAGTTGGTGTGGATGCGCGAGCACGACGGCATAGATTTCGCCGATATGGTGAAAACTTGTTCGCGCTATCGCGGATACCAGTGCGGAGCGGGGTACGCCGAAGGCTTCAGACAGTGTCAGGCGTATCTTAAGGGAACCGCCAAGCGGCTGCTGCCGTAAATGCGATAAGGCGGCGGTCAGCAGGAATTTAAGGCTGAAAGCCTTGTCGGATATGAATTATGTCTGACACAATACGTTGAAATTATGGAGGAACATATGAATTTTAATTCTACGGTTAAGGGCAGTCTGCTCGAAGGTTTCTATCCTGAGGGATGGGATTTTGAAAAAATAGACGGATGCTGCGCCGACGGTCCCGAAAAGACCACGCAAAGGCAGCCTTTCTGGAACAGCGGCTTCAGTCCGGTCGAGTGCGGTTCGGTTGCGGAATTTGACGTGAAAATGGGCCACGAGATCGCCAACGAAATCAGAAAGGCCGCCGAACAGGGGCATGAGCTGGCGTTCATTCTGCCCGTCGGGCCAATGGGAATGTATAAGTGGGCCGTGTACTTTTTAAAGGAATGGAACGTCTGCTGCAAAAACGTCTGGTGTTTCAATATGGACGAATGGGCCGACTGCGACGGCAACACGATAAAGGGCGAGGCGTCTTTCGAAAACGCCATGAAAACGGCGTTCTACGATCCGCTCGGCAGCCTTACCGTGCCTGAGAGCCAACGTAATTTCGCCACTAAAGACAATCTGCCGTCATATCCGCAAAAGATAGCCGCCCTTAAAAAAGACGGAGCGAAGCTGGTATTGGTTTACGGCATAGGCAGGATGTGCCACATAGCGTTCTGGGAGCCGCATTTCGGTTCGGAGTTCGATTCGGACGAGGAGTGGCGTAAACAGAATTACCGTTTGGGCGCCAAACTCCACCCGCTCACTATAGAACAGAACGCGATCACTTCTTTCCGCAGCCGCACGAGCCTCGTGCCGTGCCGCGCTAATACGATAGGTCCAGGCCTCATGCTGCAGGCCGATTACGCGATAGGAGGTGCCGACGGAGCCCTCTCTCGCGGAATGCAGTGGCAGGGCATGAGCTTCTGCATGACTCTGCGGTACGGACCTACGCGGTTTGTTCCGTCAAGCTATATACCCACGCTGCCCGGCAAACTGTTCTATCTTAAAGAGCTTGCCGGCCCGTTGTGTCCCGACGTAAACTGATGAAAGGCATAATGGTCGCGGGCAGTATGCTCGTCGATAATATATGCGAGATAGGCGCTTATCCTAAAGCCGGAGAACTTGCCGGAATAACCGGCTTCAGCCGCGCGCCGGGCGGATGCGTGCCTAACGTAGCCGCCGATCTTAAGGCGCTTTCCCCGTCTGTCGGAGTTTATGCCGCCGGTAGAGTGGGACGGGACGAGGCCGGCGCGTTCCTCGTTGATTTTCTGAGCGGACTTGGGATAGACGTAAGCGGAGTGATCGCTTCGGACGCGCCCACAAGCTTTACAGAAGTTATGAGCGTCAAAGGCGGACAGCGCACGTTTTTCACTTATGCCGGCGCTTCGTCCCATTTCGGGGCGGGCGATATCGACTTTGATAAAACCGATGTGGAAATGCTCCATCTGGGATATCTGCTTCTGCTGGATAAAATCGACGCAGGCGACGGAGAAAAGATACTTCGTGAAGCAAAAAAGCGCGGGATCAGAACTTCTGTGGATATGGTGACGTCGGCGGACAAAAGCTGCGAAAAAGCCGTACTATGTCTGAAATACGTCGATAACCTGATAATAAACGAGACCGAAGCAGCGCGGCTTGCCGGCACGGAAGAGGGCGATATCGTCAAAGCTGCTTACCGGTTGAAAGAGCTTGGCGTAAGCGAGCGCGTCATAATACATATGCCCGAAGCGGCGGTCTGTGTTTCGGACAGCGGCTGCGCGAAGGTCGCGTCGCTCGATTTGCCTGCAGGCTACATCAAGGGAACTACCGGTGCGGGCGACGCGTTTTGCGCCGGAGCGCTGATCGGTATCTACGAAGGCCTCGACGACCGAGCCATGCTCGCTTTCGCTTCTTGCGCGGCAGCGGCGGCGCTGGGCGCAGCCGACGCGACGAGCGGACTCGGCAATCGCGCGTGCGCGGATATTATGGCGGAAAAATTTCAAAGGAGAAAATTATGCTTGTAAATCTTAACGACGTGCTACAAAAAGCGCGCGAAGAAAAATATGCGGTGGGACTGTTCAATACCATCGACACCGATATGCTGCAGGGAGCCATAGAGGCCGCCGAGCAGCTACGCTCGCCCATAATAATAGGCACGGCCGAAATTCTGCTGCCTTACGGCGAGCTCAGGCTGATAGCGCCTTCAGTCATCTCGGCCGCCGAGCGCGCAAGCGTTCCGGTAGTCGTGCATTACGACCACGGCCTTACATTCGAGAGATGTATGGAAGCGCTCTCGCTGGGATTTACTTCGGTCATGTTTGACGCCTCGTCCGTTCCGTTTGACGCCAACGCGGAGCAGACGCGCGAAATAGTTAAAATCGCCCATGCGTTCGGCGCGTCGGTGGAGGGCGAAATAGGTCACGTCGGCGAAGCCGCGGCAGGCGACGAACTGGCGACAGACGCCTATACTACGGTCGACGAGGCCGTTTCGTACGCGGAAAAGACCGGCGTTGACGCTCTGGCGGTTGCTATAGGCACCGCGCACGGCGTGTACAAATCGAAGCCTGAACTCAATCTGGACAGACTTAAAGCGCTGCGCGGCGCACTCGGCACTCCGCTCGTACTGCACGGCGGCAGCGGACTATCCGAGCAGAATTTTAAAAACGCGATATCGAACGGCATTTCCAAAATAAACATCTTCACCGATCTTTGTCTCGCCGGATGCGACGCTATGAAAATGGAAACGGAAAAAGGTTCGGGGTATCTTGACATACGCGCCGCAAGGGTGGATAAATTCCGCGCTACGGTGGCGGAAAAGATAAAGCTGTTCGGCAGCGCAGGCAAAGCCTGACGGTTTCGTTTAAAGAATGAGCGTTTTAATAAATAAAACGCTCTTTTTTTGCGCGTTTCGCAAAAAATACCGTTAAGAAGTTGATATATCGCTCCAAAAGCATTATACTGGATAAAAACTACGGCGCCGCGCGGTAAAAGACGCGCTTCAGTCAGAGCGGAATATCGGAAATCAACGCTTGAAAGCGCTGTCGGCGCCGGCGTTCAGGGGTGTTTTATGAAAACAAGAACAGTCGTTTTGTCGGAGGACGCGTTGACGGACGCGGATATGCCATATCTTAAAACTCTGCCCAATTTCAGAAAATATATTGACGGCGGAGCCGAAATAAAGCATATCAAGTCCATATACCCCACCATAACTTACCCGTGTCATACCACTATCGCCACGGGAGTTTATCCGTCGAAACACGGCGTGCTTAACAATATGCCGTTTTATTTGCCGGGGGCCAAAGACGTGCCGTGGCTGTGGTATCACGATGCGGTCAAAGTTCCCGACATATTTACCGCCGCAAAAAATGCCGGTTATACGACTGCGGCCGTGTTCTGGCCGTGCA
Organism: uncultured Bacillota bacterium; assembly: GCA_949294845.1. GTDB lineage: Bacteria > Bacillota > Clostridia > Christensenellales > Pumilibacteraceae > HGM11386. The sequence continues at coordinate 59,405 of CASFJH010000070.1, forward strand.
CTGGCAATCATCCGGATATAGACTGGCTGATCGACGAGATATGGTCGTCGGCAACGGTTTCGGGACGCGAGGCGTTTAAAGCTTCGGGTACGAGCGATGAGCTTATGCGCGAAGTTGTTGAAAAGTACGATTCTTTTCCCGAAAGGCACCATCCGGAGGCTGATACGTTCGTGCTTGAATGCACGGCGGAAATAATACGAAGATACCGCCCCGAGCTGCTTATGCTTCATCCGGCGCAGATAGACAGCTACAGACATTCTTACGGCGTTTACAGCGCACAGGCATCGCAAGGGATAAGAGAAGCAGACGAGCACATAGGAATTATCGGCCGCGCACTCGAAGAGAGCGGGCTTATCAAGTCGACTAATTTTGTGCTGACGAGCGATCATGGGCTTATGGACACCGACCGAATATATTCTCCCAACGCGGTTTTAAAAAAAGCCGGACTCATAACGGTAGAAAACGGGGCGATAAAGGACTGGACGGCAGTCTGTATTTCGGCCGGTATGAACGCTTTGGTATACGTCAAAAACAGAGACGCCGCAACGCTGGCAAGAGTGAGAGCCGCGCTTCGGGAGACGATAGGCTGCGGAGTCGGAGAGATTTACGACGCCGAACAGGCGGCGGCGCTCGGGCTGTCCGGAGATTTTTCGTTTGCCTTGGAGTCGGATGGCATTACCGGTTTTGACGACGATTGGAATGAAGGCTACAAATCGTTTGCGCCTAAAGATTTCAGGTTGTCGCGCGCCACGCACGGATACAGACCGGAAAAGGGCCCTATGCCCGTATTTTACGCAAAGGGGCCGTCCTTTTCTGCCGTTTCGCTGAATTATGCGTCGTTGGTGGACGAGGCGCCTACTTTGGCCGCGGCTATGGGATTTGAGATGCCGGTAACCGACGGAAAAATAATTAAGGAAATTCTGTCGGAACCGAAGTAATCCTGCGGATCGGCCGGCGGATTTTATTCACGGGCGTTAATAACGGTTAAAAGTCCTGAAATATACAAATAAACCGTAATTGCGGTAGAACCGTCGCATTTTGTCAGTGCGGCGGTTCTTTTTTTACGGGCGGACAAATATATTTAAATTATAAGCGCCGGATTAAGAAACCGGCGACAAAAACAGATAGTTGGCGACACAAGTCGACAAAATCGCTGTTTTAAAATACGGTATTATAGGAGAGTAAGCCGATGCGGTTTTTACTTGTAAAGAAAAAACGGCTTCTTGCGGCAGTGCTTGCCGCTGCCGTTATGATTGCGGCTATGACGGCAGTAGGCCTTACCGGCGCGGCAAAAGTGTATAACGGCAAAACGGTGCGCAAGCTTCCGATTTACTCCGTCGAGACTGAGGAGAAAGTCGTGGCGCTGTCGTTTGACGCCAGCTGGGGCGCGGATAAAACGCTGGATATACTCAACGTTCTGGAAAAATACGATATAAAAGCGGATTTCTTTATAGTCGGTTTCTGGGCGGAGGATTATGCCGATAAGCTCAAAACTCTGTCGGACAGCGGCCGCATAGAGATAGGCACCCACTCGAACACGCATCCGCATATGCCCAAACTGAGCAAAAGCCAGATGGAGCTGGAGCTTACGACATCGTGCAATATAATCGAGAACGTGACAGGCAAGAAACCCGAACTGTTCAGGGCTCCGTTCGGAGATTATTCCGACGCGCTTCTCGAAACTGCCGAATCGCTCGGACTGTATACCGTTCAGTGGGACGTCGATACTCTCGACTGGAAAGGGCTTAAAGCGACGGAAATAGCTCAGCGCGTTTTAAGCAAAGCGGTAAACGGCAGCATAGTGCTCATGCATAACGACGGGGAACACACCGTCGAAGCGTTGCCGCTCATAATAGAGGGGCTGAAGAACAAGGGCTTTACCTTTAAGACGATAGGCGAACTTATTTACCGAGAAAACTACACTATCGATCATACGGGCAGGCAAATAAAAAACAAAGCGGGCTGAATTTGCCGCCCGCTGACGGAGGAACACATGAACGAAGAGAACTACTCGCAGAACAACAAAGTTTTTCTTACCGGTACGGTGACGGAAGATCCCGCGTTTTCGCACGAACTGTACGGCGAAGGCTTTTACTGCTTCAAGCTGGAAGTGCCGAGACTGTCCGAACAGACCGACGTTATACCCGTAACTGTTTCCGAAAGACTTATAACGGACGGGCTGAAGGCCGGCGATAAGATAGCCGTGCACGGGCAGTTCCGCAGCTATAACAAGCTGGTCGAAGGCAGGAGCAAGCTTATGCTGACGGTATTCGCGCGCGATCTCAGCAAAGACACAAGCGAGAACGTGAACCCTAATTCCGTTGAGCTGACCGGCTACATATGCAAGCAGCCGGTATACCGTACTACGCCGTTCAACCGTGAAATATGCGATCTTTTAGTGGCGGTAAACCGCGCTTACGACAAAGCCGATTATATTCCGTGCATAGCGTGGGGACGCAACGCGAGGTTTGTGCGAACGATCGATGTAGGACAGCGCGTAAGGCTGTCCGGTAGGATACAGAGCCGCATATACAACAAGAGGCTGACCGACGATACCGTCGAAGCGCGCGTGGCATACGAGCTTTCGGTGTCGAGAATAACCACCGAGGACAGAGCGGCATTTAAAACTTCCCAAGTCAACAGCGAAAACGTTCAGTAAATTTCAAAAAAAGCGATCGCTTCAATATTGAAATCCGGTACAATTCCGGATTTTTTTATACCGTTATGCGAAAATCTGAACGATTACCAAAACGCAGAAAAACGGTTTAATGAGATTTTAATGATTTTTACCTTGACTATCTTCCGCGCTTGGTGATATACTTATATCATGACAACCAAGGATAGGATTAATGGAATTATTTAATAACATACTCTTTTGGGTAAACTATATATTGGTGGGGTTGATTTCCGTTGCTTTTACTACACAGCTTCTGTATGTGCTGTTTTTCTGGGTTCCGGGAAAAAATTACAAGCCGGCAAAGACCAAGCACAGAGTGGGTATCATAATTCCCGCTCGCAACGAGGCGGCAGTTATCGGCGATACCGTCAGATGCCTGTTCAATTCCGATTATCCTAAAGAACTTTTCGACGTGTTCGTGGTGGCGGACAACTGTACGGACAATACGGCTGAGATCGCGCGCAACGCGGGAGCAATAGTTTTCGAACATTTCGACGACGATCCGCGCCATAAAAAAGCGGGTTATGCGCTTCAATACGGCTTTGAAAAGATCATGGCCGATTACGATAATTATGAATTTTTTATAAAATTCGACGCGGATAATCTCATGGAACCCGATTATATATCCAGGATGAACGACGCTTTCGACGCGGGCGTCAAGAGCGCCAGAGGTTATTCCAACAGTAAGAATTTGACCGAAAACGTCGTTACCGGCATATCCGGCCTTTGGTATATACGCGACTGTCGTTATTCCTGCCATGTGCGTTCCTTTCTCAATACGTCGCAGATGCTGGGCGGAGCCGGCATGATGTTTTCCGCCGAAATTATACATAAGCACGGCGGATGGGACTGCCTGTCATCTTCCGACGACGCCGAGTTCGCTATGAACAGATTGCTCGAAGGTACTAAGACGATGTACGTCGCGGACGCAATCGTTTATGAGGATCAGCCGGCTACGGTCAGAGACACCTTCAAGCGCAACAAGCGCATGGGGCGCGGACTATTCAAGTTGTTTTTTACCAAAGGTATTCCCAGTCTCGGAAAGTTTTTCTATAAGTTCGGCTGGTCTTACCTCGATATGTTCTTCAATCTGATGTTCGTGCCCATCGCCGTGCTGTGCTGTATATGGCTGCCGCTTTATTACGGATACGACATAATCTATCATTTTGCAGTGGGCGACGCAGTATACGGCTGGAACGCGATCAAGAATATCGGACTAATACTTGCTTTCGCGTTTGTGGTACCGTTTATTCTGCAGGCGCTTCTGGCTGTGATTCTCGAGCGCAAACGCATAAGGGCGAGCTTCTCGCAGATGGTGCCCACTATTCTTTGCTTTCCTCTGTTCATGATAATATATGCCATATCGATAACGCTCGGCGTATTCAGTAAACCCAAATGGAGCGCTGTCGCACGGTCGGCTTCAGCCGGACCCGAGCACCTGCTTGCGGCGTCCGAAGCCGCCGCTTCTGCCGACAGCAGCGCAGACGTGAGCGAGACGGAACAGGCCTGCGAGAGCGCGTGCGCAGACGTGAGCGAGACGAAACAGGTCTGCGAGAGCGCGTGCGCAGACGTGAGCGAGACGAAACAGGACTGCAAGAGCGCGTGCGCAGACGGGAGCGAAACGAAACAGGCCTGCGATGGCGAGGCTGTCGGGAGTGAAAAGCAATAGATGAAGTACGATTTACTGATAGTAGGCGCCGGACTTTACGGCAGCGTTTTCGCGCACGAGGCTGTAAAGCGCGGGCGTAAAGTTCTGGTGATAGACAAGCGCTGCGCGGCGGGCGGCAATTGCCGCTGCGAGAATATAGAGGGCATAAACGTTCACCGTTACGGCGCTCACATATTCCATACTTCGGATAAAAGAATATGGGAGTATGTAAATTCTTTCGCTTCGTTCAATAATTTCGTCAACACTCCTTACGCGTACTACAAGGGAAAGCTTTACAGTATGCCCTTTAATATGAATACTTTTTACGCGCTGTGGGGAGTGACTACGCCCGAGCAGGCGCGCGCGGAGATAGAGCGCCAGACGGCTCCCTATAAAAACCTTACTCCGTCAAATCTGGAAGAAAAAGCGTTATCGCTGGTTGGTCCGGACGTTTACGAAACTTTGGTAAAGGGTTATACCGAAAAGCAGTGGGGCAGGAGCGCGAAAGAATTGCCGCCGTTTATCATAAGCAGACTGCCGCTCAGATTCACGTTTGACAACAATTATTTTTCCGACGTTTACCAGGGAATACCGACAGGCGGCTACAACGTTATTTTCGACGCCCTGCTCAAAGGCATCGAGCTCAAGTGCGACGCCGACTTCTTTTCCGACCGCAGGTATTTTGAAAACTGCGCCGACAGAATAGTTTTTACAGGCAGGATCGACGAGTATTACGATTGCAGATTCGGAGCCTTGGAGTACCGTTCGCTGCGGTTCGAGGACGAAATACTCGATAAGGAGGATTTTCAGGGTAACGCCGTGATAAATTACACCGATACGGAGCCGGCATGGACGCGCATTATCGAGCATAAGCATTTCGAGCGCGTTTCGTCGCCCCGTACCGTCATAACGCGCGAATATCCTGCCGACTGGTGCGACGGAGCCGAGCCTTACTATACCGTTAACGACGCGCGCAATAACAACCTGTACGCCAAATACCGCGCGCTGTCCGAAGGAGGCAGGGTTGTGTTCGGCGGACGTTTGGGCGAATACCGTTATTACGATATGCATCAGGTCATAGCTTCCGCGCTCTCGGCAGTCAAAAAATATTTGTAAGAAAGTCAGACCGGAAATCCGATCGGCAGCGTATCAAAACCGCCGACGGATTTTACGAAAGAATGTTAAAATAAGCGCCGCAGGCGTAAAACCGTCTGCTGCGCTTGTTTGCTTTCAGTCGTTATCCGCGTCGGGAATGACGTTGATATGCGAACGATCGTTTAAGAATTAAGCTGTCTGTGTTTCACTCTATAGCGCCATATAAACAGTATTATTGCGGCTATTACCGTAATGCATATGAGAACGAAAGCAATAATCTGTACTGCGTTGACGCCCTGATACTTGATGTGAACAGTCAGAACGTAGCAGTCGAGAGTGCCGCCCATCGCCTCGTCGTAATGGCGGATCTGAGTGTATTCGCCCGACGGATCGAACGCGCCGACGACCTCTACTCGTGTGCCTGCCGGCAGAGCGTTATCGTTAAGGAGCAGATAATTGCCGTTTTCGTCCTTGACAAAAGCGTCGGCGCTGGTTTTTTCGCCGTACCCGATAATAACCGCGTTGTATTGAGGACGAATACCTGACGGGCTGTAGCTGTTGACGGTAACGTTATAGGTGGGGATAAAGGCTTCGCCCTCAGGCGTGGAAATCCTGTACCAGCGTCCGTTATTGCAATCGCGGTATGCTTCGGCAAAATCCAGAAGCGTCACGGAAGTATCCTTTGCGACATCGGAATAAGCGGAGAGCACCGGAGCGTACAGCGAGGGGTATTTATAATATTTGGCGCCGGCATTCTGGATATTAGCCTCCGATTTTACGGGCGGCGAATAGGGAAGCGCGTCCGAGGCTTTAAGCCTGACTTTTCTGACGTAACCGTGCACGAGACCGTACCCGTCGCCGACGGGGTATTCGGCAACGACGTAAGAGTATGCCGCCGCGCCGTCAATGTTATCCGCCGCCACAATCACGTTTACGCCCGGCTGTAACGTGTATAAAGGCGACATATCACGCGGAAATTCGTAAATTTCCACTTCGGAAGTTATTTTATATATTGCGGCTATTGCCGAGGCAACGGTCGCGTCGCCGACGTCTACCGGCGGAACGGCCGAATCGTCTATCATTTTTACTCCCAGAGCTTCGGCGTCCATTCGTATCACGGCTGAGGTATAGGAGTCTGCCAGCAGGATATCGCCGTAACTTATAATCGCGTTTTCTATGGAAGAAAGGGTTATTCTCACTCCGCTGTCAGACAGACTCATTCCTTCGGGAGAGGCCGAAGCTGACGGCGTATAAGCGCCGGTCTGCGCGTCGTATGCGTATTTGTACACGGAGCCGCCGGCAACGGCATAAACGGCACGGGTAATATCCAGCGCGATGTCCGACGCGCCGGCCTCTGCCGTGAGCAGTTCGGTGAGGACTCCTTCGTCCGAAAGAGAGCAGACCTTGCCGTTAACAAGAACGAACAGCTCGCTGCTGTCGGGCAAAAATGCCGCCGCCTGCGTCTCTCCGGAATACAGACACACGAGATTGCCGTCGTCCATGCGGTAGATTCCGTCGTCGGCGCGCACGATAATTTCGTCGAAGCTGTTGATCTTTATATCGCGTATGCGATGCTCGCCGCAAGAGAAGGTATACAGATGAGCGCCCTCGCGCGAGAATACTTCGATCAGTCCGGATTTATGCGCCGCATAAATCTGTCCGTAATCGTCTATTGCGGCTGAAACCGGCTGGCTGAAAGGAAAATCGATATAATTTACTTTATCGTCGATAACTGCCACTCTGTCGTTGCCGGTGTCGGCGACGGCTATGACGTCCTTGCGCGTCGCGGCGCTCTGCGGACTGTTGAAAAATCCGTTTGAAGCGCTTGCCGAAACGATAAGCTCTTTCGTCGACGTAAGATCATCCGAATATTTCAGCACTGCGCCGCTGTAGGTGAGAGCATAAAGCACGCCGTCCGAATAAGCAATGTCTATAACGCCTGTCGCGGCGGCGGAAATACGTCCGCCATTTTCGTACTTGTAAACGCTGCCCGCGGCCAGCATACAGAGGACGTCGCCGTCGGCGGAAAGTTTTTCCACGCCCCATATCTGTCTGTCCATTTCGATTGTTTTGCCGCCGTCTATCCTGCATACGGACGATACCGAGCTGTTTATTTTAACGGCTGCGTAAAGCTTTCCGCCCGCCGCGGCTATGGCGCCGACAGACAGAGACGAGACTTCTGTTTCGCCTCCGACAGTGTTTTCAGATACGCTATAAGAATAAATACCGCCGGAATTTTTGAATATGTAAAGAGTATTGCCGTCTGCCGCAATGCCGCCGGTATCGGAAGCCAGCTCGACGGTGCTTCCGCCGTCCTCGGAGTAAAGTACGCCGTCCTTAAGACGGAAAGCGAGGTTGCCGGAAACCGAATAAGCGTCAGCGCCGCGGCTGACCGAAGTGCCGTTGCGGCCGGACAGATCGAATTTATATAAATCGGATTTGCCGCCCACATAGAGATTGTATTTATCGGCGTAAAGGCTTACCGGTTCTTCTATAAAATAATAGGCCGCAGCGTCCGCAGGCATCAGCCGGGACGTAATGAGATCGGATCCCGCCGCCGCTGCCGTAAAACTTGCGGAAAGCACTGCAGTCATCAGTGCGGCAAAAAGACAAAACCGTTTCGCCATATTTCGACTCCGATAGAAATTCATAGAGATATTATACTATATTGCGACAAAAAAGTAAAGCTTTTTGTAGCTTAAGAGCGTCTGCGGAAGTCGCGGCTGTCGACTGCCGATCGGCAACCGAAGGCGGAGAAGCGGCAGTTTTCGGCTTATAGGCGCGCATAATATGCATAAATGGCATAATGCACAAAAATTGCTCGATAAATTTATGCATTTTCTTAACAAATACCGTCTAGACAGCGACAGTTAATTATGTTATAATATTACAGGAAAAAACAAAATGACGTTTTTCGTACGAGGATTGGGAGAATTTGCCTTAGCCAAGAGATGAGTAAGGTAAAATTTTATACAGTCTTTCGCCGGATAAACAATACATCTCTGGCAGGAATTTATGGAAAAGATTGCGGTTATCGATCTGGGAAGCAATTCGGCGAGACTCGTTCTCGCAAACATTTTACCTAACGGGCATTTCGTTATATTCGACGAGCTGAAGGAGACCGTGCGGCTTGGGCAGGATATGGAAAGGGACGGATTTCTCAAACCGTCCAGAGTCGCTCAGGCAGTCAAGACGCTTAAGATGTTCCGCAAGATGTGCGACGCGCAGAATGTGGACAAGGTTTACGCTATAGCGACCAACGCCGTGCGACGCGCCAAAAACCAGAAGAGCTTTCTCGAAGAGATAAACGCCGTCTGCGGATTTAAGTTCAGGGTTCTTACCGAAGAGGAAGAGGCCATGCATATTTATCACGGCGTGATTAATTCGCTCGAGGTTCCCAAAGCCGTGATCGTCGATATTTCCGGTTCAAGCACTCAGCTGATACATTATAACCGCCGCAACGTTCTCAACAGGGAAAATCTTCCTTTCGGCACGATTACGCTCTCCGATCTGTTCAACGATCCCAACACGGCGCCCGAAGAACAGGCGCGCCTTATCGAGAATTACGTTTACGACCAGTTCTCGCAGATAACGTGGCTGAAGGAGCTCGATCCGGACGTGCAGTTCGTAGGCGTAGGCGGCTCGTTCCGCAATCTTGCCAAGATCTGCAGGCGCATTAAACGCTATCCGCTCAATATGATACACAACTATAACGTTTCAGCCGACGATTTCAACTCGGTGTACGATATGGTCAAGGTTCTCGACGCGGACAAGCGTACCAAGATCCGCGGGCTTAGCGTGCAGCGCGCCGATATTTTTTCCAGCGCTCTGGCGTGCATAAAAGGCTTTATAGATTACACCGGCTTCAACAATCTCATAATATCCGGAGCCGGCATCAGGGAAGGCATAATGTTCAATCATGCCGTACCCACAACGATAGAAAAACCTATTTCCGACGTGATGGGACATTCTATATACACGCAGATGTACTATTACGACGTAAATATTCCGCACGCCGAGCACGTTTGCAACTTATCGATACAGCTTTATAAGCAGCTTCGCGTTCTGCATAAGCTGCCACGGCAGTATGTTAAAGTGCTGCGCGTCGCGGCTTTATTGCACGACGCCGGAATGCGCATCAATTATTACGATCACAACCGTCATTCGTTCTATTTTATCGTAAACTCCAATCTTTACGGAATCTCGCACCGCGACCTGATTCTCGCGGCTTTTGTGGCGCAGGGACATCGCGGCGACGAATTCAACATGGCCGAATGGAACAAGTATAAGGATATTCTGCGCGAAGAGGATCTCGTAGCCGTGCTTAAGCTGTCGGTAATCCTGCGCATAGCCGAAAGTTTCGACCGTTCGATGAGCGGCTCGGTCAAAACTCTTACCTGCGACGTGCTCGGCGATTCGGTCATTATGAAAACGGAAGTCGACGGAGACTGTTCTCTCGAGATACGCGATGCCCTGTCGGCAGGAGCGGAATTCGCGCGCGCATACAAGAAGAATCTGGAAATACTCTGATGCGGCTCATACTCGCATCGGCTTCTCCGCGCCGCCGCGAACTGATCGGGCGGATCACGGACGACTTTATCGTCGTGCCTTGCGACGTGCGCGAAATTTCGACGGGCTCGCCCGAAGCGGTAGCCGTGTGCAACTCGCGCATGAAAGCGGCCGCAGTGGCCGGGCGGCGCCTCGGTACGGTGCTGGGCGCCGACACCGTCGTTGCCGTACAGGGCAGGATACTCGGTAAGCCTGCCGACGGCGCGGACGCATTGGATATGCTGCGTACGTTACGCGGCCGTTCGCACGAGGTGATAACGGGCGTTACTCTGGCCGACGGGAACAGAATGGCGTCGGCGGCCGAAAAAACGCTCGTGACTTTCGGCGACATTCCCGACGACGTTATTAACGCCTACGTTGCTTCCGGAAAATCTTACGGTAAAGCCGGAGCATACGGAATACAGGACGATGAAATCGGCAGATTTGCCGTTTTACAGGGCGACTTATTCAATGTCGTCGGTCTGCCAGTCGCGCTTGTGAAAAAACTTATGAAGGAGTTCAGATAAGATGGCCGTTCTCGAAATAGCGCTTACAATCGGTACGTCGTATACGTCCGTTTATCTGTCCGGCAGCGGCGTAGTGCTGCGCGAGCCGACGGTAATTGCTTTTTCCGACGACAGGAAGCGGCTGAGGGCGGTAGGCGGTCAGGCAATGGAGATGCTGGGAAAGACGCCCGAGCATACCGTCATCGTTTCGCCCGTTGCGGACGGGGTAATTGTCGATCAGGGCGCGGCAGCCGTTTTGCTGAGCGAGTTCGTGCGCAGAGTGATTCCGTCCAAATACATTTTCAAGCCGCGGATACGCGCCGTTGTCGGTATTCCGCTCGGACTGACGGACGAAGAGCGCAGAGTTTACGAAAACGTCTGTTTCAAAGCGGGAATAAACGAAATCTGTTTTGTTGAAAACATAATTCTTTCCGCCGTCGGCATAGATATGCCCGTGGACGAGCCGACTGCGTGCATGGTCATCAATATAGGCGGCGGAATCAGCGAGATAGCCGTAATATCGCTTTACGGCATAGTGGACGGCTGCGGCGTTACGATCGGCGGAAACATGATGGACAACGCGATCATCGATTCGTTTATAGGAAAGTACAATCTCAAGATAGGTACAAACACCGCGCGCCGCATAAAACACGACATAGGCTCGCTGTACAGCAACGATACCTCGTCGACCGAGGTAAAAGGTGTCGATGTGCGCACCAAACGCCCTGTCAGCGAAAAAGCGCACGCCGCCGATCTTCAGGCGGTGCTGGAGCCTTACTACGAGCGTATATGCGACGCCGCCGAAAACATAATTAACGGGCTCAAACCGGAGCTTGCCGGAGACGTGTATAAAGCAGGGGTGTATCTTGCCGGCGGCGGAAGCCTGATTACCGGTCTGCCTGAACTTTTTTCCGAGCGGCTGCACCTTCCGGTGTATCTCGCGGAAGAACCCGAGTACGCCGCAATCCTGGGCGCCGGTAAGCTTTTGTCAGACGCCGCTCTCCGCAGGGAACTGATCGGCTGACTAATTAAAAACTCCGGCCAACAAAAAAAGACGCATACGGAATCGCGCCGGGCAGTGCGCAGTCGGCGATTCGCCCGTATGCGTCTTTTTTTTACATAAGTAAAACCGCGTATAAATATAAGCTGCGGCGAGACAGGAAAAAGCCGCGGCATTATTTATCCGAGGCTTTGTTATATTTTATAGCTTCGGCCGTAAAAAAATGGGGTTGCCTTAAGGAAAAAACGGGCAATAGCGTCTCTGCATAAATCGACAGCGGCTGACGTCAGCGCGGTCGCTCTTTTATAAAGCGCGCCCATTTTTTTGCGGTTATGAAACACGCGGCGGCGCCGGCAAGCGATATGAACACCCAGCACAGCACGGTCACGTTCCAGCCGGCGCGCTCGGCAATGATCGCAAACAGATATGAGGAGAGCGTGCTGCCGACATAGGTGGCGGCATTGGTTATTCCCGAAACGGTAGAGACTTTGCCTATCGAAGAGAAGCGCGAAGGGACGTAAGAAATGAGCAGCAGGTTTATTGCGTGCATCAGGCTGACTGTAAGCGCCGAAACGATTAGGGACAGAGCCGCGCTGTCGTCGGGGAAGAAGTACAGTATGAGCGTGAGCGCCGAAGCAATGGTAAAACAGGTACCGGAGACGGCGACTTCGTTACGGAAAAATTTGTTGAATAACAGGCTTATGACGTATATGCTTACTATGCTGAATATCGGCAGGGCAACGTTCAGCATAATGGAGAGTGCGGCTTCCATATGGAACACTTCGGAAATGTAAGTGGGAGTCCATGTAGTAATGCCGTCTTTGAGAAAGCCCTGAGTCGCTATCGCAATCAGTATGCCGACTATGCCGCAACCGATAAGCACCGGAAAGATTTTTACGGCCTGCTTTTCCGGCGTCGAGCGGCCGGACGTGTCGTTGACCGTATAGTTACGCTTTACATACCCGAATCCGAACAGCCATAATACCGCGACTGCCGCAGCAAAGCCCGCCGCGATAAAGAATACGCTTTTCCAGTCGAGCGTAAGAATAACGGCAGGCACAATCAGATATATGATTATGGTGGCGGCCTGGCTTGCGGCAGTTACCAAAAAACAGGCAAAATTAAATTTTTTGCCGGGCAGATAGCATACGAGTATTTTGACAAGCGGCGGCCAGAACAGCGCCTGCGCGAATCCGTTTACCGTCCATACGGCGGTCATTGCCGCGACGTTGCCGAACAGCGGGAGCAGAATATTGCTTAAGACCGTTAGCAGCAGTCCGGACAGTATGAGCTTGTCGGGCGCGAATTTATCACCCATAACTCCGCTTAAAAGCTGTCCTACGCCGTATGCGAAAAACAGCGCGGTGCTTACGATGCCCGCCTGCGATTTCGACAGCACGCCGTTATCGACTATATCTGCAAGTACGGCGTTGAAATCAAGACGCGTAAGATAGCTGGTAAAATACAGAACGCACGCGAGGATTACCAGAAAGATCCAGCGCGGTTTTGCTTCTTCTTTGACGGCGTTCATAACAGACTTTTACCTTCCCATTCGCGCGCAGGCGAAGCCTCCAGCAGCGTCGTAACGGTGGGGGCGATATCCATGATACTGACAGGACCGGATATTTCGCCCGGACGGAAAGGTTTGCCGCGCAGCAAAACGGGAATTCTCATGTCTTCGTCCAGCTCGGTTCCGTGCCAGCGGTCATGGCCTCCGTGATCTGCCGTTATTACGAAGACATATTCGTCTCCGAATTTTTCTATAAGATCGCGCATATGTCCGACTGCCGAGTTAACGGTCTTTAAATACGGTTCCGTCATCCAGCCCTTATTGTGTCCGGTTTCGTCCGTCGTGCCCATATAAACGAATGCAAAATCAGGTTTTTCCGCTTCAATGAATCCGGCTGCCGCCGCGGCGACTCTGCCGTCAGAATCGGACATATGGTATATATTGAAAAGCTGCTCGTGCACGAGCGATCCGGGGCGGGCAAGATCGCGCAGCTCTGCCCAATTGTAAAAGAACGCGCAGCTTCTGCCCGCGTCGGACAGACGCTCGCACAGCCCGTCTATCGGGCGTACCTGCGGCGTGTAAACGTTGGTAATTATACCGTGACGCTCGGGCGGCGCACTTAAAAACAGTGAAAAATGGCAGGGCAGGGTGACCGAAGGTATAACGGTACGCGCTTTAAAAGTATAAGCGCTGTCTCGTATAAGCTCGTTGACGTAAGGATGTCCGCAGCCAAGCAGCGCGTCGGGGCGCAAACCGTCGGTTAATACGAGAATGGTCTTATTCACGGTTAATTCCTCCTTTAAAAAGGCTTAAGCTATTATCGGTAAATTTTTTCTCGGTTTCGGCAGAAATGCCGCCGTCCGTTATGTAAACGAATTCCGGTTGAACGTCGCACAGCTTTATGAAAGCCCTGCTGTCGAATTTGGAGCTGTCGGCTGCGATATAGACGTGATCGGAATTTCTGATTATTTCGCGCTGAACGGGGATAAAGCAGGGAACGTAATCTTCCACGCCGTATTCGACGCTTACCGCCGACGGAAATATAAAGCATTTATTTGAGTGCAGCATACCTATGTTTGCCGTTGCGAGCTCACCGTAAAACGCTTCTTCCTTCGGATAATATTCGCCGCCCGAAAGCACTACGTTAAAACAATCTTTCAGCGCTTCGAACACACTGAGCGAATAGGTCAGCACCGTAAGCCTTTTGAATTTTTCTTTGAGCACCTCGGCGACTTCCACCGCAGTTGTGCCTGCGTCGAGCGCGATTATGTCACCCTCGCAGATAAAGGAAGAAATATTGTACGCCACCTCGACCTTCTGCTCGCGATGCGTCTTAAGACGCAAAGGAAAATCCTCGAACCTGACTGCCGATTCGTTAGCTATCGCACCGCCGAACACGCGCTTTAACCGTCCCTGCGCTTCTAGATAAATAAGATCGCGCCTCACGGTTTCCGCCGAAACCTTGAACGTTTCGGCAATTTCCGCTACGGTGACCGATCCGTTAACTGCTAAATTTTCCAGTATCCGTGCGTATCTTTCTTCAGAAAGCATCTTCAAACTCCCACAAACTTCCACATAATCACAATAATTATATGTAAAGCCTTCGCCTGTGTCAAGCGATTTTGCGAAGTTTGCGTATGAAATAACGAATAATCCGGTTAATACAGAAAAGAGTATAATATTCGTCAAAAACTTCCATATAAAAACGTTTTCCGTACTGTATACTTATAGCAAACACAGACACCGGAGGAGCTATGCCGCGCGCTATCGTGGTTACGTCCGGCAAGGGCGGCGTGGGCAAGACGACGCTTACCGCCGCATTGGGCAAAGTGATCGCCGAGAGCGGTTACCGCACCGTATTGCTTGACGCAGACATGGGACTTAACAACCTTGACGTTCTTATGAACGTGGAAAACAGAATAACCTTTGATATTACCGACGTAATAGAAAACCGCTGCCGCCCGAGACAGGCGCTTGTGGAGGATCCCTTTACGCGCGGGCTGTACGTCATGCCCAGCGCGCACGGATACGATCCGCGCGTCAACGGACAGGCGCTGAGAGCTGTAATACTGGGACTGCTGAAGAGCTTTGATTTTTGTTTTGTTGATTGCCCTGCGGGTATAGAGGCCGGCTTTCATCGCGCGGTGACGGCTTGCGACGAGGCGCTGGTGGTGGTTACTCCGCACATTTCATCCGTTCGGGACGCCGATAAAGTGTTGAGGATTATAGACAGCTACGGCATAAAGTCCGATATAATTATAAACCGCGCGCGCGGCGATCTTATGCTGAGCGAGGAGATGGTTCCGGCCGAGGAGGTGGCGAAGGTGCTGCGAATGACGCCCATAGGCATAATACCAGAAAACGATAAAATAAATCTTGCGAGCAATTTCGGCTTTCCCGAAGCTTCGGATGCGGGCGAAGCCGTGAAGATACTGGCGGAAAACATAATAACCGGTTCGCGCCGGCAGTATGACGTGACGAAAAAATACCGCGGCTTTTTAGGCGCCGTGCGCCGAAGCCTGAGGAGAAAGATATGAACGTAGGAGAGAGGCTCGGTTCCGCGGTAATTGCGGACAGAGCGGGGGCGGTGGAAACCGTTCTGAAGCTGTTGAAAAGCGATTTTTATTCAATATTGAGCGAATATGCGGAGGTTGATCCGCAGTCGCTTGAGATAACGGCCGACGTTTACGAGGGCGGCGTTCGGGTGACGGTTAGCGCCGCTCTGACGTCGTTCAGGCAGGTGGGCAAAACGCTGCCCGAATAGTCGTCATAATAATTGCGTACAGGGCATATATATCTTTTATGAACAAATATACGGGAATAGAAGTAGCAGATTCTTATGCCGAGCGCGTATATATCGTAAGTCGGAAGAGAAGCGGCGGCGCGGTAAAGCGCACGCTGGCCGCGGCGATTATCACCGCCCTGTGCTTCGGAATAAAATATATTCCTTCGCCAATCGCCCGGGACGTGACCGAGAAGCTGAAGGAAGCGGTTTGCTATGACGTTCTCGGACGCGAGACGGGCGAAACGGTAGTGGATAAATTGCTGGAAAAGGATGAAGGAACATCCGCTTAAGCTCTACGTCTCGCCGTTGCTGGCGCTTATGCTTGCCGTTGCTATAGCGTTGGGTTACGCCGCCGAAGCGGTATCGTATTTCGCCGCGGTTTGTATGCACGAATTGTGTCACGCCGCATATGCCGCAAGAAAGGGATATACGCTCAACGAGTTCAAGCTTATGCCTTACGGCGCGTGCCTGACCGGAGAATTTGAAGGAGCGCCGCCCGTCGACGAGATAAAGATAGCGCTTATAGGACCGGCAAGCAACGCCGCCGCGGCAGTCGCCACTGTGGCGCTTTGGTGGATAGCTCCCGAGACGTACTTCTATACTGAGATATTCGCCTCGGCAAACATATTTACCGCCGTAATCAATATGGCGCCCGTTTTTCCTCTGGACGGCGGCCGCGCGATTATGGCGGTTCTGTCGAGGCGGTGCAAACGCGCGAAAGTCTACCGGATAATGCGCGTTTGCGGTCTGGCGTTCGCGGTTGCGCTTGGCGCGCTGGCGTTTGTGCCGGGGCTTAACCTCAGCTTTCTCACCCTGGCGGTATTCATTTTCTTTTCGACTGTGTTTCCGGACAAAAAGTGCAGATATGAGAGGTTGTATTCGCTGGCATACAGACGCGAAAAAATCAGGTCGGGGCTGAATGTGCGCGAAATTATGGTTTTCAAGGACGCGACGCTTGGCAAACTTATGTCCATGCTTTCGGGCAGCAGCTTCACGCGTTTTACGGTCGTGGACGCCGATTTGAACCGTATAGGGACGGTAAGCGAAACCGAACTGGAGCTTTTGGCGGTAAAGTACGGGCATAATATTTCTGTTTATAATGCAAAATTCTTGAAAAAAAGTTAAATATATGCTATAATTGTATCCGTAAAACTTTACTGGAGGCAAATATGGCGGCAGACCAGCTTATAAAGGACTGTCTCTTTCTCGATGCGGAACAGGCGTCGCGGAGATTTTTCGGTTGCTCGCCCGACAACGCTACCGTTAAGCAGGTTTTTGAAGCATTGCTTGACGCCGGCGCCTACGAGCGGCTGACCGACCTGATCTTTTACGGCAGTATAGTCAGCCAGCAGTCGGAGCGCGACTACATCGCGCGGTCGGAAACAAAAACGCTTGATGAAACGTATTTCGACGCGTTTATGGCTATGGTAAAATCAGCCGGCGTGGATATGACGAAAGTTTATCCCATGCTTGCCGCCGCGTTGTCTTCCGACGGCAATCTCGGTAAATGGCGCAGACCCGCGGAAAACATGTTTCTTCGCATGGCGTACAAGGATTTCGACGCCGCCGAAGAGCTTGTATACACCTACGATCCCGACTGCCGGCTGTACGGCGTGCTTCTCTATGCCGACGCCGGAAAAGCCACTGAAGCCATAATTGGCCGGCTGCTTTTTGAAAGGGGCGGAGGCAAAACGGCGCTGAGAAGATTTCTTTTAAAGACCAAACTGGACATTCTGCCCGAGCTTGCCGCTGCCTATGATCACGGCGACGCGAAGCTCAGACTTGCCGTCATGCGGATACTGCTGCTTTATAAAAACGATCAGCGTGCGGCGGTACTGATTGCGCGCGCCGCTGCCGGTGAGACCAGCAAGCCGGTTCTGCGCCTTATACAGAAAGATCGGGAATATGTCTGCGAGGAAAAGTCGCCCGACACGGTGCGCGGCCGCTTTTACGAGATGATGGTGACCGGGCGCACTATGTCGGCTTACGATTTCAAAGGGCTGATTATGTACGACCGCACGGCGGATACGCTGTTCTTCACAGACGGGACGGGCGCGGTGTTCATAGTGGATAAAGGTAATACCTTCGATCTGTCGAATAACCCCGTAGAAATAGCCGATCCTGTGGGCGTAATGCACCCGGCACTGCTGCCTGCAAAACTTGCTTATCTTAAGCAGCTTAACATAAGGCAGTGCTTTGAGCAGCTGCATAGAACCGTTTACACGCCGGGCGAGGCCGAAACCGAATATAACCGCAGCGACAGACTCAGCGGCACCGTGCTGCCGGCGGAGGCTTTCCGCCGCGGACTGAGAAAGGAAAAATTCAAGCTTCTCGATTCAGAGAACGGCGTTGCCGGACAAGCCGGCTTGATAAGAGACGGCATACTGATGGCGCTGTCCTTTTCGCCTACGGATTTTTCGGGCGGCTCGGTAAAGCTGGGGGAGATAACCTTCTACCGCTATGCGGACACGGTTAAACTGGGCGCAAACATCTATACGGAAGGTGTTAATCCGATTAAGATAGGCGGAATGGAGCCGCGACTTTACAGCGAATTCATGCACAGCGTTTACGCTGCTGCCGGGCTGTGAAGGACAGGCCGAGCTATGACGGATAAAAGCATTAAAAACATATTGCTGTCGGTGGATAAGCCGGCAAGGTATACCGGAGGCGAGATAAACACGCCTCCGCAGAAGAAAGACGCCGTTCTGAGATATCTGCTCTGCCTTCCGGACGTTTACGAAGTCGCGATGTCCAATCTCGGCATAAAAATTCTCTACGACGTACTTAACGCGAGGAAGGACACCGTTTGCCACAACTGCTTTGCTCCGTGGCCGGATATGGGCGCGCAGCTGAGCGCAAACGGCATACCGCTGTATTCGCTTGAAAGCGGCGAGCCGATGGCTTCTTACGGGATAGTCGGCTTTTCTCTGCAGTACGAGCTGTCGTACAGCAACGTTGTCTATATGCTCCGTCTCGGCGGAATCCCGGTGCTTTCGTCTGACAGAAAGGAGACCGATCCAGTGATCATGGCGGGCGGTCCCTGCACGGTTAATCCGGCGCCCATGTCGGGGATAATCGATCTTTTCAGCATAGGCGACGGAGAGGAAACTCTCGACCTTATAGCCGGCGTTTACGTTGCAAACAAAGAGGCGGGAGGGAGCAGAAAGGATTTTCTGCAAAAGGCGGCCGGCTTGCCGGGAGTATATGTACCCGGAATATCCGTTGGAGTAAAACGCGCGGTAATTCCGTCGCTGGAGACCGCGCACTGTCCCGTCAAACCTAAGATTTCCAATATCGAGGCGGTGCATAACCGCGCGGTTATTGAGCTTTTCCGCGGCTGTACGCGCGGCTGCCGGTTTTGTCAGGCCGGCATGATCTATCGTCCGGTGCGCGAGCGTACTCCGCAGACGGTTGTCGCGCTTGCCGAGCAGCTCATAGACAATTGCGGCTACGACGAAATATCGCTGTCGTCGCTGTCCACCTGCGATTATCCGCGGCTGAGGGAGCTGCTTACCGCTCTAAAGCCGATTTGCGATTCAAGACACGTTTCTATATCGCTGCCTTCAACGCGCGTCGACAGCTTCGAGGCGGATTTTGTGGCAGACAGTCGTATCAGCTCTATAACTTTCGCGCCCGAAGCCGGAACTCAGCGCCTGCGCGACGTAATAAACAAGAACGTTACCGAAGCCGACATTTTCAGCTCGCTGAAAACGGCGTTCAATCGCGGTTACGCCAACGTAAAGCTGTATTTCATGCTGGGGCTTCCTACGGAAACTTTTGAAGACGTAGCAGGAATCGCCGATATGTGCGAGAGGATAGTCGAGCTATACAAGACCGAGAGGCGCTCCGGAAAACCGCTGTCGTTAAGCGTTTCGACGTCTACGTTTATTCCCAAGCCTTTTACGCCGTTTCAATGGGAGCGGCAGTTCGGCGAGGAAGAAATAACCGCGCGGCAGAATCTGCTCAAAGAGCGTCTGCGCAGGATAAGAGTCAAATACAGCTATCACGACATAAGAGCGTCCCGGCTGGAAGCCGCGTTCTCGCGCGGCGACAAACGTATGGGCGCGGTGCTTATAAAAGCGTGCGAGCTCGGCTGCAAATTCGACGGCTGGACCGAACTTTTCGACGCCGACGCATGGGATAAAGCTTTCGCCGAGTGCGGAATAAGCATAGACGAATACACGCGCGAGTTTAACGAAAACGAGCGCCTGCCGTGGAGCATGGTAGATGCCGGAGTATCGTTCGGCTACCTGCTGGGAGAACGGCATAAGGCTTACAGGGCGGAGACTACCGGCGATTGTCGGAGCGGATGCCGCGGATGCGGCCTCGCCGCGTCGCACATAGAGGCGTTCGCCGCGAACTGCGCGGGCAGAAAGGGGGCGGCAAATGATAATCGCTAAATACCGCCGCCGCGGTTCTTACGCATATGTTCCGCACGTCGATATTTTAAGAGCGTTCTGCATGGCGATACGCCGCAGCCGCGTTGATATAGCGTTTTCGGAAGGATTCAATCCGCATATGCAGCTCAAGCTTTCAAGTCCCGCTCCAATAGGCGTGGAGAGTGATTGCGAGTATCTGGCGGCCGCGAGCGGCGAGTCCCCTGAGAATTTTGAGGCAAAGCTTAACGCTACTCTTCCCGAAGAACTCAGAATACTGCGCAGCGCGTTTGCAGAGCGTCCCAATCCGGCGGCGCAGATAACGGCCGCAGGTTATGAGATTTATCTGCCCGGTTTCGACTGCCGGAAGCTGGCGGCGAGAGTGGCCGTCGGCGGAAAGTTTGCCATCGAATATACGGACAAGGGCGAGAAATTCGTAAAAGAGGTGGGCGACAGGATATATTCGGTTGCCGGCGACGGCGAAAAGCTGCTTACGGTGCTCGGCTACGGCGCGAATAATCTCAGAGCTGACAGGCTCGCGGCTTTTTTATGCGGCGGTAATCTGCCTTGCGAAGCTGAGATTTTGAAGAAAAAGATGTATACTATAGAGAGCGGAAAACTGATCGACGCGGATAAAGTTTATTTTGACGGTACTATTTAAGTGAAAAGTCAGATTTTAATCGATGTGGAATCTTATATGACGAGCGTTGCTCTTGTCGAGGACGGCAGGATAAACGAGTATTACGTCGAATATAACGATTCGGGCCGTCTTACCGGCAACATCTACAAAGGACGGGTAGAGAGCGTTCTGCAGGGCTTGCAGACCGCATTCGTCAATATCGGCATGAAGCGCAACGGGTTTCTGTCGGTAAGCGAAACTCTCGATCACAGATCGGTTATAGATTCGGCAGGAGTCGTTCCCAGCGAGCTGGACGTAAAAGAGGGCGATTACGTCATGGTGCAGGTCACCAAAGAGGAGACTCAGCTAAAAGGCGCGCGGCTTACCATGAATCTTTCTCTGCCGGGGAGATACGTCGTATATCTCCCGACCATGGATTTCATAGGCGTTTCCAACAAGATCACCGATCAGGATAAACGCGATTCGCTCGTAAAACTGCTGACCAAGTTAAAGCCTCAGGGCGGCGGACTTATCGCGCGGACGGTCAGTATTGACGCAAAACGCAGCGAGATCGTGTCGGAAGTTAAGCAGATAGCCGCCATGTATAAGGAAATCTGCAAAGAATACGATAAGGCGGGAGACGCTCCGGCACTGGTGCACAGCGAAGGCGATTTAATGGTACGCACTGTGCGCGATATGCTTTCTGCGGATGTGGACGCTATCATATGCAACGATCCTGAAATGACGGAAAAGCTTATCGCGCGCCTTAAAAAAAGCCATCCGCGTTTTGCCGACAAGGTGAAGCTGTTCGAGAGCGAGTACGATATGTTTGACGCGCTGGGCGTGCTTGACGAGGTGGAAAAACTGCTTGACAAGCGTGTGGAGCTTCCAAGCGGCGGTTTTCTGATCATCGAACATACCGAAGCCATGACGGCTATAGACGTCAATACCGGTAAATACCGCGGCGACGTTGATCACGAAGAAACGGTATACAAGACCAACCTCGAAGCGGCGAAGGAGATTGCTCGGCAGTTAAGGCTGCGTAACATCGGCGGCATAATAGTAATCGACTTTATAGATATGACGGACGAGAGCCATCGCGCCGGCGTGGTGGAAGCGCTGAAAAAAGAAGTGGTTTTCGACCGCACCAAAACGCGCGTGCTCGATATGTCTGCCATGGGGCTGGTGGAAATGACGCGCAAAAAAATAGGCAGCGATCTGGGAAAAATTCTCATGACAGAGTGTCCGGTATGCCACGGTAACGCATATACTCTTTCAAGCGATTCCGTCGCCCGCAAAATAAAGTGCCGTCTGAAGCGGATGTTTGCGGACGAGGACTATGCCGGCGCGCTCGTTACGGTGCATACAAGTCATTTCGAACATATACTTTCCAGCGGATTTTTCAGCAGAGAGTGCGAGACGATATGGGCGGATAAGCGCATTTATTTTGTGCCGTCCGCTTCGCTGAAGCCTCAGAACTTTGTAGTCAACGGTATAAGAACATCGATGATGAGTCTGCCGCCGTCGGCCAAGCTTCTGTATTGAAGAGGTGCGCCCTTATGAAATATGTTAACCGTGAATACGGATTTACTTTCAGACCGCCGTTTTTCGACCGCTTTCGTGAGGAAAAGACCGAAGGCCCTCAGATAGGGGATGAGAATTTTCCCGGCAGATATATACAGGGCGCAGGATACGACTACTCGGCTGTTAACGGCGCAATGCTTATAGGCAGGCACGGTTCGGTCTGGGGCGTGAAAGTGACCTGTCACAACGGCAAGAAATGGCTCGACAACAATGATTTTATAATGAATATGGGCGCGTGCGCAAATACCGCCGACGGCAGTTTTGCGCATTTCTCATCCGGACCGCTCAGCGTCAAATGGGTAAAAATTAACGAACAGAGTATGGCTCTTGAGATAAGCTCGCGCAGACGTCTGCGCGTTCGCGCGGTGTTTTATCCTTGCTACGGGTTCGGCGGCGAGCTGTCTATAGAGGGCGCGTTCGTAAAAGGCCGCAGTCCGTATATCGGCATAATTCCCGGCACAGTCGAAATTACGGATAACGTATCCGTTTTCCGCGACCGTTACCGCGTTATCGCGGACGATCTGTCCGAAAGGGAATATTTCACCGCTCAATCGTACAGCGCGCCGTCCGATTCGGCCAACGGCGCGTTTAATGAGGCGATAATGGAGTTCGTCATAAACAAGCGTCAGCCGAGCGTATACGTTTTCGCCGCAGTGGGCGACGAGAACGTGCTGACGGCGGAGGTTCCGCGCCTTGACAGAGTAATCAAGCATATAGAAACCGCCGAACTGAGGTACGGAGTAAACAAGACGATGGGCTCGGGCGTGCTCGGGGCTCCGGCCGAACGTATGCTGAATTCGGTACTGTGGTCGCGTATTTACTATCCGTATCTTATGACCGAAATATATTCTCCGCGCCGCGCCGTGCTGGACGATAACTTCGATCTTAACGGCACAGAGGAAAACTGCGCGGCGGTGCTCGGCTGCATGGCCGGCGCCGAGAAGGCGAAACAGCAGCTCAGGTACACCGTGGGAGACCGTATTTTCTCGGTACTGGCGGTGTGGCACATATTCGCGCAGTCATCGGAGAAAAGCGATATTCTTTATCTTTACAGACGGCTTACAAGACAGTATCCGCCAGAAGCGTCGCTTGTTACGTCGGGCGCCGATAAAACGGAAGTCGCGTATAAATGGAGCGACTCTCCTTTAAAAGAGCTTTACAACCGCAATCCCATGTTCAGTCTGGACCTGAGCTGCATTAAACTGCTGGCGTTCGATATACTTGAGCGGATTTCGCTTATGTACGATCTTCCAGAACGCGCGGCGTACCGCTCGGCCAAGCGCGACATGGCCAGGCTTATTAACGACAATCTGTGGAACGACGTTACGGGGCTTTATATGAACAGATATACCACAGGACAGTGGGCGGACAATTACGGCGCGACGAGCTTTTATCCGCTTATAGCCGGAGCCGTCGATACCGCGGATAAGCTCAGCAAGCTTGTGAACAATCTTACCGATCCGCGGCGTTTCTGGACGGCGTATCCCGTGCCCACGCTGTCGGTAAATAACCGCGAATACGGCAAGCGCGGCAAACCGAACAATAACGGACACCGTAATCCGCCTTATTTCGAGTATCGCGGCAGCATTATACCTTACGTCAATTACATCATATATCACGGCTTGGTCAGATACGGGCTGGATGAGCTGGCAGGCCGGCTCGCAAGTCTTTCGGCGGAGCTGTGGGCGGAGAACGAGAGCGACAACGTAATCAATTACGCCATGTACCTTCCGTTCGGCAAAAGATACAAATCCGACGAATACCTTTCCAGCAACGGGAAT
Source organism: uncultured Bacillota bacterium (assembly GCA_949294845.1). Lineage (GTDB taxonomy): Bacteria > Bacillota > Clostridia > Christensenellales > Pumilibacteraceae > HGM11386. Next base: position 83,534 of record CASFJH010000070.1, read on the forward strand.
ATGCTCGCGCTGATAGGCGTGCAGGAGCTGATAGATCTCGAATATTTCCGCGACGACCTTATGACCGGTGCGCTGCGCTTCGGTACGTTTGCCGAGGGCAGCCATTCTCTTTCAAATATGCGCCTGTCGGGACGGAATTTATCGATAGACATCAGCGACGGCTACACTCTTCTGATCGAGGATAACATCGACGTTTTCAAAGGCGTCGGCGGGAGATTCGTAGTGCGCAACTATATCCGCAACAGAGGCGGATGCGAATTTATGATAGACGCCCGGGCAAATATAACCGTACATCTCAATATTCCGGACGGGCCGCGTTCCACGGTAAAATACTGCTTTACCGTACCGATCGGCAAATCGCGCGTTTCCGCCGCGAACGGAAACGTTTCGGTAACCCCCATACGGGCCGTCGGCGCCGCGTTATAAAAAATCCGTCCGGCAAAAAATTTTTTTGACCGGTGCATAAAAAGGCGCCGTCCGAGACAACATAACAGTACAAGGCGCGACGACGTCGGCAATCAGGCAAAGCCGACCTGCGTAATACGGTAAAATTCACGCTTTAATCGGCGCGTTATCGTTAATACGCCTGCGGTACGTTGTCGGATAACAAACCGTACGGTTCAGTCAGACCTTGTTTAATATAGGAACAGCGTTTTTACCGTCAGGCGAAAGCGCTGTTTTTTATATGTCCGCTTTAACCGCAGCTCTGAAACGCTTGATTTTCAGAGTAAAATAATTTATAATATTAACTTATTAATGATGAAATATATGGGAGAAAAAGCGTGGAAGCGGTATATCAGACCTGCGACGGAAGCATCTTGATGTCGGAGGACGGCAAGCACGGCAAGTGCGAGTTTTGCGGTAACGAATATTATTTCAGAGAGCCTAAAAGTTCTGCGGTAATAATGGCTCTCAACGAGGCCAACGCATACAGACTCAGAAACGATTTCGACAGCGCGATAATAAAATACAGATCGGTGCTTACTCAGGTAAGCGACGACGCCGACGCGTACTGGGGATTGGCGCTGTCCGAATACGGAATTGAGTTTGTGGAGGACACCGACGGGCGCTTTGTGCCGACGTGCCGACGGACCGTTCAGGAAAGCATACTCGATAACGATGCGTATCTTAAAGCCTTAAACTTTGCCGCGCCCGAACAGGCGCGCATATTCAGACGGACTGCCGAACAGATAGACGTATTGCAGCGCCGCATAAAGAAACAGCTCGAGCAAGAGGAAGATTACGACGTCTTTTTGTCGTTCAAGTCAACGGACGGCAACGGCAGACCGACTGCCGACAGATACATAGCGCGTAAAATATACGAAGAGCTTCAAAAATACGGGATACGCACTTTTTATTCGGAAGAAGCTTTGCGTAACCGCGTAGGCGAAGATTATGAGCCGATAATATACCGAGCGCTTTATTCGAGCAAGGTGTTCATCCTGATTGCGACCAAGCCCGAATATATAAATGCCGCATGGGCAAAAAACGAGTGGTCGCGTTACCGCGACCGTCTCAGGGAAACGTCGGGGTTACAGGCGTTTGCCGTTTTCAAAGATCTGAGACCGTCCGCGCTTCCGACTGCGTTCAGAGGACAGGGCGTTGATCTGTCGAAATATCCGGCCGGCGGGTATGAAGTGGAGATTGCGGACAATCTTGCGGTAAAGTTCGGCAAAAAGGAAAAATCGCTCGGCGTGGATGTAAACGAAATAAAAGACCAGCTGCGGCGCGAATTTAAGAATACGGCGCCCAATCGCGGCGCAAGCGCGCTGGACGGCCAGCTGTTTCAATCAAGCGTGGCGCTTAACGGCGGAAAGTTTGACGACGCGGCGGCGATGTACAGCGCTGTTTTAGACCGCGAAGAGCAGTGCGCCGAGGCGTATTGGGGCAGAATGCTGGCATCTGCAGGATGTAAAAACGACGCGGCGCTCATTAATTCAGGTTTTGCGGTCTATAAGCGCGCTCTGAAAGGCGATGACTTCCGTACCGCGCTCAAATACGCCGGAGGAGACGAGGCTAACCGCATCGCTAAGGTTATGAAAGAAATGCTCGGCCATTGCGAGAAAAAGGGCGACGCCCTGCGCGCCGAAATCGAGAGGCTTAAAAAACACATCGATGAACTGTCGAAGAAAAGCACTCGGTTAAAAACAGAGGCGCAAGAACAAGAACGCAAAAAATTGCCGTTGCCTCCCAAACCGGACTTTATGAACGGTGTTGTCCGGGCAATACTCGCTCTGTTGTGTCTCGGTGCCGTGATCGGCATAGTGGCGCTTGTTTTTTATTTCGACAGAAGTTTATGGCAACGCTTACGGGATAACAAATATTTTATGTTTATTATTTGGGGAGCTATGGCAGCGGCGGCGATTCTCTTCGGCGTCATATTCTGGCTTATCGGAGTGGCGGACGATAGACGATGGAGTCGCAAATACCATGTCTATTATGATGCCGAAAAGCATAACCAAGATATCGATAACACTATCGCTGAGCTGGATAAACAGAACGACGAGGCGCAAGCCGCCATAAAAGCCGACAAGGAAAAGGTGACCTCAGATAATGCCGAGCTTGCCGAATGGGATAAGTACAAAGAATATCTCGGCACGCTGATAGATTGGCAGAAACAAAACGTAAAAGCAAAATAGAACCGCAATATCGGGTAACCGCCGCCGGCGCTAAGAAAAGCGCCGGCGCTAAATTTTTCAATGCGTAAGCTGCATGGAGGTAAATCGGCAGCAAAATAACGGCATTACGGTCGAGACGGGTATGGTAAAGCAGCAAAATAACGGCGTTACGGTAAAACGGGAAGGGTAAATCGGCAGCAAAATAACGGCATTACGGTAAAACGTGAGTCCGATAACGGCATAACGGCGTAAAAAAAACGGCTCTCCGCGTGAGCGGAAAGCCGTTCTGATTCTGACAGGTTTACAGTCGGTTGCGCTTTACCTTTGGGCTCAGTACATTCCGCCGCCCATTCCGCCGCCGGCAGGAGCCGCGGGCTCGGGTTCGGGTATATCGGCGACGACGCTTTCGGTAGTAAGCAGGGTGGCCGCAACGCTCGCCGCGTTCTGCAAAGCCGAACGGGTAACCTTGGTCGGGTCGATAATGCCTTTCTCTATCATGTCACCGTATTCGTTCTTAAGGGCGTCGTAGCCGTAAGAAGCGGACTTCTTGGACAGGATCTTGTCGATAACGACTCCGCCGTCCACGCCGGCATTGGCCGCGATCTGTTTTACGGGCTCTTCGAGAGCCTTAAGGACTATCATCGCGCCAGTCTTCTCATCGCCGGAAAGGGTGGAGGTGAGCTTCTTAACTGCAGGAATAGCCGACAGGAGCGCAACTCCGCCGCCGGGAACGTTGCCTTCCTCGACAGCCGCGCGCGTAGCGGCGAGAGCGTCCTCTATGCGCAGCTTCTTTTCCTTCATTTCGACTTCGGTAGCCGCGCCTACGTTTACAACGGCTACGCCGCCGGCAAGCTTCGCCAGACGTTCGGCAAGCTTTTCCTTATCGTAGTCGGACGTGGTGATTTCCATCTGGGTGCGTATGGCTTTAACGCGGTCCTTGATCGCGTCGGGATCGCCGGCGCCTTCGATGATGGTGGTGTTCTCCTTGTCGACTTTGACCTGCTTCGCGCGGCCGAGCATATCAAGCTTGGCTTCCTTAAGCTCGAGGCCGGTCTCTTCGGAAATGACGGTACCGCCGGTAAGAACGGCAATATCCTTCAGCATTTCCTTTCGGCGGTCGCCGAATCCGGGCGCCTTTACGGCTACGCAGTTGAACGTTCCGCGCAGTTTGTTGACGACGAGGGTTGCGAGCGGTTCGCTCTCGATATCGTCGGCGATGATCAGAAGCTTTGCACCCTGATTAACGATCTGCTCGAGAACGGGGAGAATCTCCTGAATGTTCGATATCTTCTTATCGGTGATAAGGATGAGCGGATTGTCGAGCACCGCTTCCATTTTGTCGGTGTTGGTCACCATGTAAGACGAAGCATAGCCGCGGTCGAACTGCATACCTTCGACTATGGTGAGGTTGGTATCCATCGTCTTAGACTCTTCGACGGTAATAACGCCGTCGCGTCCCACTTTTTCCATAGCCTCTGCAATAAGCTCGCCTACGGTACTGTCGCCGGCCGAAATGCTGGCTACCTGCATGATGGCGGTAGAGGAGTCGACGACTTTGCTTATGCTCTTGAGATGTCCCACGGCGACCTCGGTAGCTGCGGCGATACCCTTTTTGATAATCATGGGGTTCGCGCCCGCTGCAACGTTCTTAAGCCCTTCGCGTATTATCGCCTGAGCAAGCACGCAGGCGGTAGTGGTGCCGTCTCCGGCCACGTCGTTGGTCTTTGTGGAAACTTCTTTCACGAGCTGAGCGCCCATGTTTTCGAACGGATCCTCAAGCTCGATTTCCTTGGCGATGGTAACGCCGTCGTTGGTTATGAGCGGCGAGCCGTATTTCTTGCCGAGAACAACGTTTCTGCCCTTGGGGCCGAGAGTAATTTTTACGGTGTTGGCAAGAGTGTTGACGCCTGTTTCAAGAGCCTTTCTTGCTTCTTCGCCCGTTTTGATCTGTTTGGCCATAATGTTTAGATATCCTCCTTATTCGACAATAGCGAGCACGTCGCTTTGTCTCATGATAGTAACTTCTTTACCGTCGATCTTGAATTCGCTGCCGGCGTATTTCGAGCAGAGAACCATATCTCCGACTTTGACCTGCATAACGACGTCCTTACCGTCGACGTTTCCGCCGGGGCCGACCGCAATCACGCGGGCCATCTGCGGCTTTTCCTGGTCTTTGGACAACAGAACTATACCGCTTTTTGTTTTTTCTTCGGCATCCATCGTTTCGACAACGATTCTGTCGAACAAAGGTTTAATTTGCATAGTGGTTTGCCTCCTTACCTTTAAAATTTGGTTATCGACAAATATAATAGCGCAATTTACGGAAAAAGGCAAGCGAAATACGCGTCGCTTTGAAAAAATAATCATGTCAGAGCGGACATTTCGGCCGATTATGCGGCTCAAAAAGTTAAACTCGGACAATAGTGCCGCAAAGGAGAGAGGTAAGCGTTTTATATTTTTGATAAAAAAACCGCAATTGACTTGCAAAAATCCGATAATGCTGTTAAAATAAATATAAACGGGTTTGACCGGTTGCGGCCGACCGGACAAATCAGATAAACGCCGGAGAATATTGGTATGGAAGAGCAGATAAATAACGAGAAATGGGACAAGAGATTCATGGACGTGGCGGAGCTTGTCGCCACATGGTCCAGCTGTTATCAGGAGAACAGACAGATAGGCGCGGTTATCGCAAAAAACAAGCGGATTCTTACAACCGGATATAACGGCGCGAGTTCCGGCATAGAGAGCTGTAAGGACCGCGGCAACTGTATGCGCCGCGATCTGGGCATACCGTCCGGCACACGTCACGAAATGTGCTACGCCACCCATGCCGAGCAGAACGCCATCATACAGGCGGCCAGACTGGGTATAAGCATCGAAGGCGCGACGCTTTACTGCACTCATCAGCCGTGCATCATATGCGCGAAGATGATAATAAACAGCGGTATACGCCGCATAGTGTATAAAAACGGGTATCCCGACGAGTTCGCCCTTAAGCTGCTGGGCGAAGCCGGCGTGGAAGTGGTCGTATTCCGCGGCTGACGGCGGACTTTAAAAAGTTAATACGCCGCGCTAAAAATTAATGCGCCGCGCTTTAATTGTTAAAAAGCTTAATCAGCCGGAAAATATTTTAAGAGGTAATTAACATGAAAATCGAAAAGGGCGCAAGAGTGCTGTTCGACGGCGACTCTATTACCGACACCAACCGTGACCGTAGCGACGTACATTCGCTTAGCGGCTACAACAAGATCATAGCGGCGACGCTCGGCGAGGAAAACTGCTTCAATCGCGGCGTTTCGGGCGAGCGCACAACCGAGCTTCTGCAGCGTCTGGATTTCACGCTCGACTCTACGCGCCCCGATTATTACAGCATACTTATAGGCATAAACGACGTATGGCGCAAATACGACAGCAACAATCCCACTTCGCACGAGAAGTTCGAGGAAAACTACGAGCGTATTCTGGAGACGGTGAGCAAGCGCGTCAAGGGTATAATAATCCTCGAGCCGTACATTATACCGAGTACGGAGGAAAAGGAAATAATGCGCGAGGATCTCAATCCGAAAATCGATATTGTCCGCAAGCTTGCCCGCAAATATCGTACTGCGTATGTTCCGCTTAACGGACTCTTTGCCGAAGCGTCCATACTTAACGATCCGCGCGACTATTCCTACGACAGTATCCATCCTAACAACGGCGGGCACGCATTTATAGCCGCCGAATGGCTCAAGCGCGTTGAAGTTGCGCAGTGAGACAAAAGCTCTAATTATAAATTCCGCGGTGACGGCAGGAGTTGCGGCGCTTTTTTTCACGCTCAACGCCGTCCGTAAAACTCCTGAAGTAGCCGAATGGGTTTCGACACACGTCTCGGCGGCATATATTGCGGTCGTCGGCCGTATAGTTTCGGTAATTCCGTTTTCCGTTTTCGAGCTGGCGGTTATCATCGCCGTAGCCGGCGGAATATCGCTTGCCGTCGCCGGTATTATCGGGCTTTTCAAAAAAAGGCGGTTTGACGTGCTTTGCGGCGCGGTTGCGGTTGTATTCACCGTTTTCTGCACGCTAAATATTTATACCTTGACCGCAGGCTTCGCTTATTACAGAGACGATCCGCCGGTTCCCGTGAGCGAAAGAGAATATTCCGCGGAGGAAGTCGTTGCCGCAGCCGATTACTTTTTGGCCGATTATACGGCACTCGCGGAAAAAATGGAGCGCGACTCTGACGGCTGCGTCGTTTCGCCTTATACGCTCGGCAAGCTGTCCGGCAGAATTAAAGCCGAGTATGAAAGGTTAGGCGATTATTACTATTCGTATACTCCGCGCGGCAAAGGAATATTAAACAGCTGGCTGATGTCCTGTCTCAGTCTTACGGGCGTTACTTTTATGCCTTTGGCGGAGCCGGACATAAACCGCAGCATTCCGCCCAGCGAGATACCTCACACAATGGCGCACGAGATGGCTCATGCGAAAGGCGTGGCGAGGGAAGGTGACGCCAACTTCGTCGCGTACTACCTTCTGCTGTCTTCGGACGACGAGTATCTGAGATATTGCGGATATTACGCCTGCTTTTCCGAGATTATCAACGCCGTTTATATAAGCGGCGCCGACGAAGAGACCTTATCGCGGTTTTCTTATCCTCAGGCAACGGCGGACGAGTATAATTATTCGGTTGAGTACTGGCGTTCTCAGCCCGACTGGATAGGCGCGGTTTCCGAATTCTTCAACGATCTCTACCTCCGTTTGAACGGCGCAGATAACGGAACGGGCAGCTATAACGACTCGGGCAACTGGGATATAATCGACACCGGCGACAAAGACGACGAGGGACAGCCGATATATAAGCCCGTATATTCCGATCTGATGAAAATGTATTTCGCGCTTTACGAAAGCGCCGACGCATAACCGTAAATTTATCTGTTATAACCGTAAAGTCAAGTTATTTTGCTTGACAGCGCGGTTATTTTTATTATATAATAATAATTGAGCCGTATCGGGCGGGTATGTCAAGACGGATAGCCGCACCCTGACCGAACGGAGACATCTTAAGGAGGTATCTGAGTATGTATGCAGTAATCGAGACGGGCGGCAAACAGTACCGCGTCAGCGAGGGCGACGACATCGAAGTGGAAAAGCTTCAGGCTTCGGTCGGTGATAAGCTCGCGTTACCCGTTATCATGGTAGCGGACGGCGACAGCGTAAAGACCGGAGCGGATGTAACCGTCAAGGCCGATGTCGAAGTGATTGCGCACGGCAAAAGCCGCAAGGTCGTAGTATTCAAGTACAAGGCCAAGAAGAACGAGCGCAAAAAGCAGGGTCATCGTCAGCAGTTTTCGCGCATCAGGATAGTTAAGCTGGCGTAAATCGAATGACTTCGGTTAAAGTCAAGCGTGAAAACGGACATATAGTTTCGGTCGAGTCGGACGGACACACCGATTACGGCGAGGAAGGCGAGGATATAGTCTGCGCGGCGCTGTCAAGCGTTATACAGACAGCCGCGCTGGGACTGTTCCGCGTCGCCGGAATTAAGGAAGTGCGTATCGAACGCAACGACGCCGAGTCGCGGTTTGCGATTCGCGTAGGCTCGCTCGGCAAGACGGACAGACAGAATGCCGACATGATTCTCGAAACTATGCTGGCTGGAGTGGCAGACCTGCACGAAGGTTTTTCTAAATTCATTAAATTGGAGGTTATCTGAAATGTTTATCAATATTCAGTTGCACGCGCATAAAAAAGGAATGGGCTCGTCCAAAAACGGCCGCGACTCGGCCGCTCAGCGTCTCGGCGTTAAACGCGCCGACGGGCAGGAGGTGCTTGCCGGCAACATACTGGTAAGACAGCGCGGCACGGCTTTCCATCCCGGAGTAAACGTAGGGATCGGCAGCGACGACACTCTGTTCGCTCTGGTGGACGGCAAAGTCAAGTTCGAAACGAAGAATAACAGAAAGCAAGTCAGCGTCTATCCCGCGTAAGGAGAGCGACGGACTGGGATCGGGTGCGTTTTCGGGCGCACCCTTTTACATAAGAGGGTTTTTCGCATGATAGAGTATGACGGCGGATACTTCGACGCAGGCTCGACGCTCGGTTGCGGACAGCTTTTCAGATACGACGTGTCCGGCGACGGTTACGTCCTGTACGCAGGGTCGCACAGGGCCGAGCTTCGTACCGAAAACGGAAAGACGTATATCGCTGCCGACGACGAGGAATACTTTAAAAAATACTTCGATCTCTCAGCTGACTACGCAGACGTAGTACGTTTCTGTTCGGGGTTTCCCGAGCTGACTGCGGCTGTCAACGCAAGCTGCGGAATACGCATTGTAAAGCAGGAGTTTTTTGAAACTCTCATAAGCTTCATTATAAGCGCAAACAACAATATCCCCCGTATTAAGGGGATCATCGACCGCCTTTGCGAAGCATACGGCGAACAAATGGACGGCTATCATGCGTTTCCCACTCCAGAGCGGCTCAAGGACGTGAGCGAGGACGATTACCGCGCTTTAGGGACGGGCTACCGCTGTTCGTATCTTGCCGCAACGGTGAAAAAGACTCTGGAAACGGATATATGCAGTCTCATTTCGAAAGCGGATACTTCGGAAGCCGGAAAACTGCTGTGCGGCTTTAAAGGCGTCGGTCGCAAGGTGGCAGACTGCGTTCTGCTGTTCGGATTGGGCAGAACGGACGTTTTTCCCGTCGATACATGGATCTTCAAAATTTTCGGCAACGAACAGCTCAACACGCCCGACAAAGTACGCGAATACTGCCTGTCGCGTTACGGCAGATATGCCGGCTATGCGCAGCAGTACGCGTATCATTTCGGCAGAAATTTTTAAGGAGAGATAACGGTTGATTTCGGCATTGCACAACGAAATAAGCAGGCTTTTTTCCGACCTCAGCCTTGTCGCCGCGCTTATGGCGGCGGCCGGATTCTGCCTTATCGCGGTCGAGCTTTTTCAGTCGACGCGTTCCGTGGCGTCCTTTTGCGGCGCGCTTCTTTCGGTTGCAGGCATCACTCTGGAGATAATCTGCGACGGCACGGAGGGAACCTTTTTCCTCGCCGTCGAGCTGTATTCGCTGGCATTGTACGTCGTACACATAATCATGCTGCGCTTTTGTAAGCGCGACTGGCTTATGCAGTCGGCTTATCTTAACGTGAGCCACGTCGAAGTGGACAGGCCGCTGGTTGGTCTTACCGGAGTGGCGGAGACGGACTTTGACGGCTTCGGCCGAATAATGGCCGACGGGCTGCATCTTTTTGCCGCGTCGGATGAGGACATAAAAGCCGGCGACGGGATCCGCATTACCAAGGTTGTCGGAGACAAGGTATTCGTTGCAGGGGAATCATTGAAAAAAGATTAAACGGGAAAGGCGCTTCGGCGCCTTTCATCAACATCTGCGCGTTTGCAGCGTTTATGCTTACGGCGTGATTATCGCAGCTTTTGCCGCATAAATATTAATATTCAGTTTATCAGAGGTGCGGCAAATGAGTTTCTTTGACGAGATATTGTCCGAGACCGGACTTTCTCTTCCGGCGTCGGGTTACAATATCGTTGACTACAACGGGGAAGTGCTGTATGCGGAGGGCATTAAGCGCGTGCTTTCCTTTGACCGTACATCGGTGCGGCTCGAGGCGCGGAAAGCCGTAATAACCGTAGACGGAGAGGATCTGACCGTCGAAAAACTTGACGAGGGGAGCGCGGTCGTTGCCGGCAGCATTACGGCCGTTCGCACGGAAAAGAAATGAACGGTACGGTGATTGAAGTAAAAACGTCCTCTCCGGCCAGACTTTTGACCGCTCTTTCGCGCGAGGGCGTAGGCACTGGAAGCATAATACCGTTAAAGGGCGGCGTAAGATTTACCGTCGAAGAAAGTAATAGCGCAAAAACTTTTGCTTTTTTGGAAAAATTGTGTTATACTTATAGAGTAGTTGAGCGCAGCGGCGGCAGAGCCAGGCTGACGCAAGTCCTGTCAAGAGCGGGGCTTGCGGCGGGCGCGGCCGTCGTTATCGCGCTTCACGCCCTGTTCGGCGGCAACGTATGGCGTATCGAAATAGACGGCAACGAGCGCCTTTCCGATAAGGCTGTGCTCGAAATGCTTGCTCAGTCCGGCGTAAGGAAGGGAGTAAAGGGCGACTTCGATTTCTCGGCGCTTGAAAGCGCGATGCGGTCTTTCGACGATATATCCGAATGTTCCGTATCGATGCGCGGAAGCACGCTTAAGGTCAGCGTTATTGAGCGCTCTCTGATCGGCGAGCCGGTTGCGGACGGCCGCGCCGACATCGTAAGCCGCTACGACGCCCGGGTGACCAGAGTCGTATGCGAGCGCGGAACTCCGCTTGTCGGGACGGGCGACGTCATAGCCGCCGGAAGCACGCTTATAGAGGGCGCCAGCTATACGACGCTAGGCGACGACTACGGAAACCCCGTTCTTATGGAGGAATTCCGCGCGTCAGGCGAGGTCTACGGGGCAGTGGTGTTTTCCGCGTCCGCGGCGATACCTGCCGAACGCACCGTATACGAACGCACCGGACGTAAAAAGACGCGTACCGTTATCAAGCTTTTCGGGCTGAGCATAGGGCGCGACGCCGATCCTTATGCGTTGTCTGAAAAGTCCGTTACCGGAGAAAAGCTGGCTTTAATACCGATTGAATGTAAGCGCATAACTTATTACGAGACGGAGGGCGTTACGGTCGTGACCGATCCTGACGCTGAGGCGGCCGACATTACGGCGCGGCTCGCCGACGAAGCCGCGTTTGCCGGCGGAACGGTGATTTCCTCCGCGTATAACTGTACCGAAGGGAACGGACTGTATTATCTGAATTGTTATGTTACTGCAGAGATGCTTATAGGAGAATTGAAACAGCGCGCATGACCGAAAAGATCGAACTCAAATCAGACGTATTGGCGAAATTATTCGGCAGTCTGGATGAAAACGTCAAACTTATCGAACGCGAGATGAAAGTCAATATCGCCGCTTTGGACGGCGCTATTCTCATTACGGGAGAGGACGCCGCCGCCTGCCGCGAACTGCTTACCAAGCTTATAGAGCTGATCGAAAAGGGTTACGAGATCAACAAGAGTAAGGTCGCCGGCAGTATCGAACTGGTTCGCAACGGACACGGCGATGATATCGTGAATCTTTCGCGAGATACCGTGTGCCTTACGACGCGCGGCCGGCAGATAAAATGCAAGACGCTCGGCCAGCGCGAGTATGTAAAAGCCATAAAAAAGCATACCGTCACTTTCGGGGTGGGGCCAGCGGGAACAGGAAAGACATTTCTCGCGGTGGCACTTGCGGCAGCCGCTTTCAAATCGGGCGAGGTAGAGCGCATAGTGCTTACCCGTCCGGCGCTCGAAGCGGGCGAAAAGCTCGGTTTTTTACCCGGCGATATGCAGGAAAAAGTCGATCCTTACCTGAGACCGCTTTACGACGCGCTCGGAGAGATGTTCGGCGCCGAGACTTATATCCGGCTTATGGAACGCGGATCGATCGAGATAGCGCCGCTTGCGTATATGCGCGGCCGCACGCTTAGCAACGCGTTCATTATTCTCGACGAAGCGCAGAATACTACTAACGAACAGATGAAAATGTTTCTCACGCGCATGGGCGAAGGCAGCCGCGTGGTGGTGACGGGCGACGATACCCAGGTCGATCTGCCTTCCGGCGTCGAGAGCGGGCTCAGCGTTGCCGTCGGCGTGCTTAAGGACGTCGATGAAATAGCGATAGTAAGGTTTCAAGAATCCGACGTGGTGCGCCACGAGCTTATTCGCAAAATAGTGGGCGCATATGCGGCGGCACACAAGTGATAAAGGAGGTATAGCGTTTGCAGGACGCCTCTGAGAAAAAATTCGCCGCGGTGAGAATAGGCGCGGTATTCCTGATGGCATGGCTGGTCATGTCGGTCGCCATAGGACTGAAAAATTTTCTGGTATTAAAGCTGGGCGGCACAATGGCGTATCCCGGTGCGGTAATATGTATTGCCGTTCTTATGCTGGCGCTTGCCGTGTATTTTTACAACTCGCGCAAATACCTGTTAAAACACTTCAACGATCTTATGGCGGTCACAGGCGTTATGGTCGTGTCCGTCATTCTGAATTCGTACCTGTCGCTTATAAGCGTGTATTTCATGCCTGTCGCGCTGACCGCTTTCGTAGTGGCGCCCCTTACCGGAAGAAGAGACGCGTTTATACTTAACGTAATGAGCAACGTCGTGACTGCGTCCGTTCTGCTCATAGAGGCGGTCAAGCTTCCTACCGATTCCGTCTCCGAAGCAGTGGTTCCTCTTATCGCAATGCTCATCGCCGGCATAGGCTCGGGCGCCGTGGTATCGTATCTTGTGGCAGGAGACACGCGCAGACTGCTTTATATCGGCAAAGGGCTTGTGACCGGAATAGTATCGTCGTGCCTTGTGACCGCGCTCGCGGCTTTGCGCGGCGACGACGCAAGCTGGGTAATGACATATACGGTTATATGCGCGATAGCGCAGGTTTTGGCAGCGCAGCTTCTTCAGCCGGTATTTGAGGGTATATTCAATCTCATCACCAATTCCAGACTGCTCGAGCTTACCGACAGAAGCGCGCCGCTAATGAAGCGCCTCAGCGACGAGGCTCCGGGAACATTCAATCATGCCATGGCGGTGGCGAATTTTGCGGAGCAGTGCGCGGCCGCAATAGGCGAAAACCCATATATGGCGCGGGCGTGCGCTTACTATCACGACGTCGGCAAGCTGGTCAATCCCGAGTATTTCAAGGAAAATCAGTCGGACTATAATCCTCATGACGAAATCCTTCCCGAGGTGTCGGCCGAAATAATACGCGAGCATACTGACGAGGGATACAAGCTGTGCATGAAATACCGTATTCCCAAGGAGATAGCCGACGTTACCGTTCAGCACCACGGAACGCTGCTTATCCCAATGTTTTACGAGAAAGCCAAGCGGCTTACGGACAGCACCGTCGATCCCGAGGACTATTCGTATAAGGGAGTTACGCCGAGATCCAAGATAGCCGCAATAATCATGATCTGCGACAGCGGCGAAGCCGCGATAAGGGCGATGGACAAGCCGGACGGCGCGCGCGTAGACGCGCTTATAAAGAGCCTGATAGACTCGCGCATTGACGCCGGACAGTTCGATTACTGCGACATCTCGCTTAAAGATCTGACCACAATAAGACAGACTATCGTCGCTGCTTACGGCGGAGTATTCCATCAGCGGATAAAATATCCCAACGGCTGAACCGCGCAGGCTGCGTCCGACCGGTATAACGTCGGCTGTGTCCGCAGACATTGCCGTAACAACGGCCGCGTCGGTAAAGCATCGCGGCAGCATAACGCCGGCAGAATTTAACAATAAGAATTTAACGTAACAGCTTGCGCTGTAAAATACCGGAACGCCGGCCGCGGCAGCGGCCGCGCCGAAAAACGGGAAGCGAAAAGAGTTTAAACAAGGCATGATAAAAATATATAGCGAAGAAAACGACATTGATATGTTTGCGACAGTCGCGGAGGCGGCGTTTTTGCAGCTCGGTTTAAATGGGAATGCGGCGGTCGAGCTCGTGTTTATGCATGAGGACGAAATGCGCGATCTCAACCGCGACTCGCGCGGAACAGATAAAGCTACCGACGTGCTCAGCTTTCCGGCGCTTTGTTCCGTCAAGCCCTTCACTCCTGAAAATTATCCTTACGACCTGAACGAAAAGGGCGAAGTCGCGCTCGGCTCCGTAGTTATCTGCAGCGAGGTTGCTGACAGGCAGGCGGAAGAATACGGACATTCGCGCAGGCGTGAGTATGCGTTTTTATTTCTTCACGGCTTGCTGCATCTGTTAGGCTACGATCATATCGAGCCCGAGGACGAGCGAGTCATGACCGCCGCGGCTGAGAGCATACTTGCGCGACTTAACATTTTGCGCGACGAGAAGGAGTAATAATGAGATCGGGTTTTATTGCCATCGTAGGACGTCCCAACGTAGGAAAATCGAGCCTTATGAACGCGTTGGTCGGCGAAAAGGTTTCAATAGTTTCTCCCAAAGCGCAGACCACGCGCGGACGGATTACGGGCATACGCACAGACGGCGACTGCCAGATGGTGTTTATAGACACCCCCGGTCTTCATGATCCGAAGACGCTTTTGGGCGAGCAGATGATACGCGAGGCAAAGGCCGCGGGCGGCGATGCCGACGCGGTAATAGTAGTGCTGGACGCCACAGCGAAGTTGTCCGCACGCGACACCGAGCTGATAGAAAAGCAGTGCAGATCGTCAAGCCGCGTATACGTTGCGGTTAACAAGACGGATCTTGCCGGTTACGAAAAAGTTTATCCGATATTGAGTAAGCTTTCGTATCTTACCTCGGCTGACGGCGGCAGGGCGGCGGTTGCGGAGATTATTCCCGTATCGTGCCGTACCGGATTCAATATAGACGTTTTGCGCGGCTTTCTGGAAAAGGAACTGCCGGAAGGGCCTTTCTTTTTTCCTCCGGACGAAATAACCGATAAAAGCGAGCGGTTTTTGATATGCGAGGCCATAAGGGAAAAGGCGCTGCTTTATCTTCAGGACGAGATACCGCACGGGATAGGCGTTTATATACAGTCTATGGAGGACGGAGACAAGCTTTGCCGTATAGAGGCCGATATAATATGCGAAAAAGCTTCGCATAAGAGCATCATAATAGGAGCCGACGGCGCAAAGCTCAGACAGATAGGCGAGAGCGCGCGCGCATCGGCGGAGAGAATTACCGGAAAAAAAGTCTACCTCAAACTTTTTGTCAAGGTACGTGAGAACTGGCGCGACCGCAAAAACGTTATTGACGAGCTGGAATCACGGTGACGCGAACAAGCCGAAAGCTTGACGGTATTTCGCGCTGGCCGGCGTCAATAGCGGCGACATTGCGAGGGTAAGAATATTTGCCGGCACGCGGAGATAAACTAACCGCGGGAGGCAAAGATGATTCCTTACGATTATTTCGACGGAAACGGTTACCTGACTTCAGGGCTCGCATGGTTGCTGTTCTCTTCAAGCGGCGAGCCGGGCTACTATCTGCTTTACAAGGAACTCGAGTCGCTGGAAAAAGAGGATGAGGACGGCATGAAGCGCTGAGCGCGGCCGCATCGGTGCAGCGGTATTAAAGAACAATTTGGACGGAGACGTATGGAGACGTTTATTACCGAAGGCGTAGTATTGAGGGCGTCCGATTACAAGGATTACGATAAGCTCGTCAAAATATTCACGCCGGGGAGGGCGGTCGTTACCGCGGCCGTAAAAGGAGTAAGAAGGCCGGCGGCAAAGCTCAAATTTGCCGTTCAGCCTTTTTCCGTAAACGAGTATACGTTTGCGGAAAAAAACGGATATAACACAGTGATCGGCTGTTCGCCGGTGCGAACGCTGTACGAGATTACATACAATCCCGACGCTTATGCCGCGGGCTCGGTAATGCTGGAATCGACCGAATACGGAGTGGGAGAGATCCCTATGCCCGAGGTGTTCGCGTTTTTGGTACGCTCTCTCGGCAAGCTTGCATATTCCGATATTCAGCCCTATGCCGTCTGCGTAAGGTATCTGGCCGAACTTTTGCGCGCGGCCGGTTACGGCAGGGAGTACGGGGGAAGTATCGGGCATATAGTCTCGCTCGGACCTGATGAGCTTAAAGGCGCGAAGGCGACGGCCGCCGACGTGCGCAGACTTGCCGCCGAAGCAGGCGAATTTTTTCTGCACGATATAAAGTCGGCGGCGCTGCTGTGAAAAATTTGCCGCAGAACTCATATTTTTACAATATCTGAGCGAAAAAACTTGCATTAACCGTCGCATTGTGGTATAATTACGCCTAGGAGTGTGTCCGCCGCGTTATTGACGGCCTTTCGGGCCGATAACGGTGCGACTTTACTTAACTGTATATTATTTCAAGGAGAAGATATAATGGCAACCAAAAAATTTGTCTATCTGTTCAAAGAAGGCAACGGCAAAATGCGCGAGCTGCTCGGCGGCAAAGGCGCAAACCTCGCCGAAATGACCAATCTCGGCCTGCCCGTGCCTACGGGATTCACCGTAACGACCGAAGCCTGCACGCAGTATTACGAGGACGGCAGATCGATCAACGCCGAAATCGAAGAGCAGATTTTCAAAGCGCTCAAGGAGATCGAAAAAATCAACGGTAAAAAATTCGGCGATCCCGAGGATCCGTTGCTTGTGTCTGTCCGTTCCGGCGCGCGCGCTTCCATGCCCGGCATGAGGGATACGATCCTCAACCTCGGTCTTAACGACGTTTCGGTCGAAGGCCTTGCCCGCAAGACGGGCAATCCCCGTTTCGCTTACGACTCTTACCGCCGCTTTATTCAGATGTTCTCCGACGTCGTTATGGAGCAGGACAAGACAGTGTACGAGCGTATTCTCGACGATATCAAGACCAAGAACAACTATAAAGGCGATACCGATCTCACCGCGGACGACCTTAAAGGCATCGTTAAGCTGTTCAAAGAGAACTACAAAAAGAATCAGGGCGTAGAATTCCCTCAGGATCCGAAGGTTCAGCTGCTCGAAGCCACCAAAGCGGTTTTCCGTTCGTGGGACAACCCCCGTGCGAACACTTACCGCCGCATGAACGATATCCCTTACAGCTGGGGTACGGCAGTCAACGTGCAGACGATGGTTTTCGGCAACAAGGGCGATACGTCCGGCACCGGCGTTGCGTTCACGCGCGATCCCGCTACCGGCGAGAAGAAACTGTTCGGCGAATATCTTATGAACGCTCAGGGCGAGGACGTCGTTGCCGGTATCCGCACGCCTAAGCACATAGACGAGCTCAAGAATCAGAATCCCGCGCTTTACGAGCAGTTTGTCGCCATCACGCAGAAGCTCGAGAACCACTACAAAGATATGCAGGACATGGAGTTCACGATCGAAGAGGGCAAGCTTTATATGCTGCAGACGCGTAACGGTAAGCGTACTGCCAAGGCCGCTCTTAAGATCGCCGTTGATCTGGTTGCCGAGGGAGCCAAGACCGAGCAGGAAGCTCTGTGCATGATCGATCCCAAACAGCTTGACGCTCTGCTTCATCCGCAGTTCGACGCCAAGGCGCTCAAACAGGCTAAGCCCATCTGCAAAGGCTTGCCGGCGTCTCCGGGAGCCGCTTGCGGCATGGTGGCGTTTACCGCCGAGCGCGCAGTCGAAATGCATAACGAAGGCAAGAAGGTCGTTCTTGTCCGTCTCGAGACTTCGCCCGAAGACATCGAAGGCATGAACGCTTCCGAAGGTATTCTTACCGCACGCGGCGGCATGACCTCGCACGCGGCCGTTGTCGCCCGCGGCATGGGAACCTGCTGCGTAGCCGGCTGCCCCGATATCGTAGTCGACGAAGAGAAAAAGGTATTTACCGTAGGCGCAAACACATACAAGGAAGGGGATTTCATCTCCCTCGACGGCAGCACCGGTAACGTTTACGGCGAAGCCATCAAGACCGAACCCGCGTCCATTACCGGCGACTTCGGCACGATAATGGCTTGGGCCGACAAATACCGCGCTTTGCAGGTGCGCACAAACGCCGATACTCCCGCAGATACGAAGAAAGCGGTTGAGCTGGGCGCGGAAGGCATAGGCCTTACCCGTACCGAGCATATGTTCTTCGACAGCGACAGAATACCTGCCATGCGCGAGATGATCGTTTCCAAGACGGTTGAAGAGAGAAAGAAAGCGCTTGCCAAGCTGTTGCCCATGCAGAAGAAGGATTTCAAGGGCATGTATCTTGCGCTTGAAGGCCGCCCTGCGACCATCCGCTTCCTCGATCCTCCTCTCCATGAGTTCCTGCCTCACACCGATGAAGAGATCAAGGCTCTCGCCAAAGAGATGGGACTCAAGTTCGACGATCTCAAAGCTACGGTTGAAGGACTGCACGAGTTCAACCCGATGATGGGACACCGCGGATGCCGTCTCGCCGTCACTTACCCCGAAATAGCCGAAATGCAGACAACTGCCGTCATCGAGGCCGCAATCGAAGTCAACCGCGAGAAGGGCTGGAACATCGTTCCCGAAATCATGATCCCGCTCGTAGGAGAAGCCAAAGAGCTTAAGTTCGTAAAGGACGTAGTCGTATCGACCGCAGACGAGATCATCCGCAAAGCGGGAGCTGATCTCCATTATAAGGTCGGCACCATGATCGAGATACCTCGTGCGGCAGTTACCGCCGATAAGATCGCCGAGCATGCCGAGTTCTTCAGCTTCGGAACGAACGACCTTACTCAGATGACGTTCGGCTTCAGCCGCGACGACGCGGGAAAGTTCCTCGACGCCTATTACGCGAAGAAGATCTACGAGCAGGATCCGTTTGCCAAGCTTGATACCGAGGGCGTCGGGCAGCTTATCAAGATCGCAGCCGAAAAGGGCAGAAAGACGCGTCCCGACATCAAGCTCGGCATATGCGGCGAGCATGGCGGCGATCCTTCGTCGGTAACGTTCTGCCATGATATCGGACTGACGTACGTTTCGTGCTCTCCTTACAGAGTGCCTATCGCCCGTCTTGCAGCCGCGCAGGCAAACATAAACAACCCGCGCAAGTAAACAATTTGCGCATACAGGGGGAGGGATAAACAATGGGGTTTTTCGATAATATCAAGAAAGGAATCAAAGACGTGTTCAGCAACGCAAAAGACGATATGTCTTATCGCGTCAAGCGCGGCGCTGAGCGTAAGCTGGAAGACGCAGCCGACAGTGCAGCCGAGCGCGTGACAGAGGCGTATGACGAGCGTAAAAAGGAGCGTCAGGCACAAAAGGCAGACGAGGCGGCCGCCAAAGCGGCAGCGCGCGTCTGTCCGCAGTGCGGCAGACGTCCCGATGCTGACGAAAAGTTCTGCGCCGAATGCGGCGCCAGAATAGTCGAGAAATACCGTGTGTGTTCGGTATGCGGCGCGCACGCCGATGCGGACGAAAAGTTCTGTACCGAATGCGGCGGCGCCATAACGGAAAAGGTCTCCGGAACGGAGGAATAAAGCACGGAATTGTTTGTTTTTCTTAATACAGCGCGCAATTGCGGAATTCAGCTCTAAGTAAGAGTGTAAGGACGGTGTTGAAAAGCCTATTTTGACTCCGTCCTTTAGCCTTACATAAGAGAAAGTGTAATTGGATCAAACCTCGACGGAACGTGGGGAGACTTATGGATTACAGTCGTTACATACTTGATTTCGAAGACAAATATCTGTCGGAATATGCAATGCACGTTGCGGATACGGCCGGACGCAGAACGCCGATTCCGCCTTGTCCCATGCGCACAGAGTATCAACGCGACCGCGACAGAGTCATTCATTGCAAAGCGTTCAGGCGGCTCAAACACAAGACGCAGGTTTTTCTTTCGCCCGAAGGCGATCATTACAGAACCAGACTTACGCACACTCTTGAAGTAAGCCAGATAGCGCGCACGATAGCACGGGCGCTGAGACTCAACGAGGATCTGACCGAAGCGATAAGCCTGGCTCACGATTTGGGGCATACGCCGTACGGACACGCCGGCGAGCGCGCTCTTAACGAGTATACGCGCTTTGCGCATAACGAGCAGTCGCTGCGTATAGTAGACGAGCTTGAGTACGACGGCAAAGGCATGAATCTTACCTTCGAGGTACGCGACGGGATAGTCAACCACACGTCCAAAGGCAACGCGAAGACTCTGGAAGGTCATGTAGTCGCGTGGAGCGACCGCATAGCGTACATCAATCACGACATAGACGACGCCGTGCGAGGCGGAGTCCTTAAAGAGAGCGATATACCGGCTGTTTACCGCGAACTTTTCGGCGAGCACAACGGTCAGCGTATCAACAGCATGATTTTGGACATAATAAACAACAGTTATCTTAAAAATTTTGTCGAGCCTTCGCCACTGTACAAAGAGCATATAAACGGACTGCGGACGTTTATGTTCGAGCGCGTTTATAACTCGCCCGTCGCCAAGGCGGAAGAGGGCAAGGCCGTCAGAATGATAAAGTTTCTGTACGAATATTTTCTGGATAACGTCGGGTTTATACCTGCCGAAATACGGCTTAAAGAATCTTCGCCCGAACAGAAGGTATGCGATTATATTTCAACCATGAGCGACCAGTACGCCGTGCGCGTGTTCGAGGACATCACGGTTCCGAAGGGCTGGTCAATCTTGTAAAGGACGGTAATTGAAAGTAGATTTTGAAGCATGGGTTGACGAGCTGCTTGCCAAAACGGATATTGCGGCCGTAATATCGCGGTATGTTCCGCTGAAACAGAAGGGCGACAACTGGTGGGGTTGCTGCCCGTTTCACCATGAAAAAGAACCGTCATTCGCCGTTAATATAAGCAAACAGTTTTACCATTGCTTCGGCTGCAAGGAGAGCGGCAACGCGATAACGTTCATTCAGAAGATGGAGAGCGTGGATCGGATAGACGCCATACGGATTCTTGCCGCAGAGGCGCATATGGAAATGCCGCGGCCGGAATATTCGGGAAGCGAGGGAGTTTCGCGCGAGAAAAAGGATCGGCTGCTCGGACTTCTGCACGCTGCGGCCAGGCATTATTACGAAAATCTTTCGGCGCCTAAAGCGGAGCCTGCCAGAGCGTATCTCAACAGACGCGGCGTTGACGAAAGCCTCGTTAAAAAGTTCGGGCTAGGTTATTCGCTCGACAGCAAGGAAATGATTTCGTTTCTGCTTGCCAAGGGCTACACTCATCAGGAGATGAAGGACGCCGGAATAGCCGCGCAGGGTTCAGACGGATATTACGACGTTTATTATTCAAGACTGATT
The DNA here is from genome assembly GCA_949294845.1 of uncultured Bacillota bacterium. Lineage (GTDB taxonomy): Bacteria > Bacillota > Clostridia > Christensenellales > Pumilibacteraceae > HGM11386. The sequence continues at coordinate 104,890 of CASFJH010000070.1, forward strand.
TTTCCAATAATAAACAATTTCGGCGAGGTTGTCGCTTTCGGCGGCAGAACGCTGGAGAAGGATCCCGATTTTGCGAAATACCGCAATACATCGCAGACAGCGGTATTCGACAAATCCAAAACCGTTTACGCCATAAATCTGCTCAAAAAGCGCAAGCAGCGCGCTCCGATAAACTACATCATAATGACCGAAGGTTATATGGACGTAATAGCCTTACATAAGGCAGGCTTCGATACCGCGGTCGCCTCGATGGGAACGGCGCTTACATGGCCGCAGGCTAAGCAGCTCAGAAATTACTGCGAGCGAATATACATCAGTTACGACGGTGACGCCGCGGGACAGAAGGCGACTATGCGAGGGTTGGATATTCTCGCGCAGGCCGGCCTCAGCGTCAGGGTCGTCAGACTGCCGGACGGTCTCGATCCGGATGACGTTATCAGGCAGAAGGGCAGGGAGTTTTACGCTCAGCTTATAAGCGAGGCCGAAACGCTGCCGCAATTTAAAATCAACGCGCTCAGGAAAAATCACGATATTTCCGATCCCGAGGGTAAATCCAAATTTGCGATAGAAGCCATTAAGGTGATCAAAGCATTGGAGAATCCCGTGGAGAGGGAAGAGTACATCAATCTTGTGCGCGACATTACGGGATACAACAAGGACGTATTGCTTGCGCAGGCAGATATCACTGTTGCCGAGCCGAAGCAGTACGAGTCTCCTCAACGCGCTTCAAAGCCGGACAACGAAAGTGTCGCCGAATCTGCCGATCCGCGCAAGATTTTTATTCTGGCGTCGCTCGCTTACGGGAAGAGTTACGTCGATTATAACGAGGATCTTCAGTTTCTGATCGAAAACGATTGCGAGCGCGAGGTGTACGAATTTGCGATAGAACGAGTGCGCACAGGAGAAAACAGAGCGCCCGGCAGTCTGTTTTCGGTCGTACCGGAAAAATATTCTGACGAGCTGTCCGAGATTCTGGCTTACGAATTTCTCGACGGCGACGGATACGATAAATATGTTGCGTGCATAGTCGCTTTAAAGCTGGAACAGATAGATAAGGAAAAAAGGAAGCTTGCGGCCGATTACTCGGAGGAGAAGGATATTGCCGTCAAGAAGGAACTTGCGATTCGGATCGCCGGGTTGGACGCAGAAAAAGCTAAGCTCAAAGCACAAGGGAGGTAAGAATGTCTGAAGTCGTGTTTGACGAAAAATTGCTGGAGGCAGTCAAGAGACTTATAGACGTGGGTACGGTAAAAGGCAGCCTGACTTACGACGAGATAGGCACTAATCTGATCGGGCAATCGGAATTAAACGCCGAACAGATGGAAGAGGTGCTGCGCATACTCGAAGAAAACAAAATAAAAGTTGTACGCGACGAAAAACCTAAAGTCGAGCTCAACGATAAGATCAACAGAGAGATAAAGCGTTTGATCGAAGTCGGCAAGAAGCGCGGGCACCTTACTTACGACGAAGTCGGCGAAAAACTGGCCGTCGAATGTGAAGCCAATGCGGATCAGGTCGAAGAAGTATTCCGTATTCTTAACGACGCCGGCATTACGGTAATAAACAACGCTATCGACTTCAAGGACGACGATACGATAGATAAGCTTTTGATGAGCGATATATCTATCGACGATCCGGTAAAGGTTTATCTGAAGGATATCGGCAAGGTTCCTCTGCTCAGCATGGACGAGGAAATAGAGCTTGCCGAACGAATGGGCAACGGCGACGAGGAGGCGAAGAAACGCCTGAGCGAGGCTAACCTGAGATTGGTCGTTTCCATTGCAAAGCGCTATGTCGGCCGCGGAATGCTGTTTCTCGATCTGATTCAGGAAGGCAATCTCGGTCTGATGAAAGCCGTGGAGAAGTTCGATTACACCAAAGGGTTCCGTTTCTCGACTTACGCCACATGGTGGATACGGCAGGCTATAACCCGCGCGATTGCCGATCAGGCGCGTACTATAAGGATTCCCGTCCACATGGTGGAAACGATAAACAAGCTTATACGTTCCACTCGTCTGCTTATACAGACTCTGGGACGCGATCCTACGCCGGAAGAGATAGCCAAGGAAATGGGCGTTTCAGAGGAGCGCGTTTGCGAGATACAGCGCATCGCTCTCGATCCGGTATCTCTCGAAACGCCTATCGGTGAGGAAGAAGATTCTCACCTCGGCGATTTTATTGAGGACGATAAAGCTACTGCGCCGCAGGATATGGCGGCAGCCAGGCTTTTGAAGGAACAGCTGCTTTCCATACTCGATACGCTTTCTCCGCGCGAGGAAATGGTGCTGCGCTTACGATACGGTATCGACGACGGACATCCGCGCACGCTCGAAGAAGTGGGCAAGATATTCGGTGTTACGAGGGAACGCATACGTCAGATCGAAGCCAAGGCGTTAAGAAAGCTCAGACATCCCATGCGAAGCAAAAAGCTGAGAGATTATGTCGATTAGGCTTAAAGCCTTATGTTCGCTTATACCTGTATGCAAATTGCTTATCGACGTCGGCTGCGATCACGGGTTCGTTGCCGGCTACGCTCTTGCAAACGGATTGTGCGAACGCGCAATAGCGTCTGATATAAGCGAAGGTTCGCTTTCAAAAGCGCGCAAGAATCTCTCGCAGTTCCCTAACGCTCAGACCAGATTGGGAGACGGTCTTTCGGTGCTTAAGGAAGGAGAAGATCCCGACGTTATAGTAATCGCCGGTATGGGCGGCAGTCTCATATGCGAAATACTGGCGCTATACCGCGGCGGCGCGAAGCTGATTCTGGGCGCGCAGAAAGATCTGTACCGCTTAAGGGAGTTTCTTGCAGATAACGGGTTTAATATAACTGAAGATTTTACGGTAAAGGACAGAAACAAATTTTACGATATAATAGGCGCGTCCCGCGGTGAATGTAAGCTAGACGAAATGCAGAAGAAATTCGGAGCGTTTTACAAAAGGAAAAATCCTTTTCTGCGGGAAAAATGCCTTTTCGATCTCCGCAGGCTAAAGAATACGCCTCGGGACGTCAACGACATTAAGGAGGTTATTAAATGGCAACAACTGTAGAAAAAGCGCTTTCTCTTATCCGCGGTTTTGCTCCGGAAGAATACGGTTATAAGGAGGAGTACGATAATATCGGACTTACCGTCGGCCGTCCGGAGGCAAAAGTGACCAAGATATTGTGCTGTCTGGACGTTACCGACAGGGTTCTCGACGAAGCGATCCGCGTCGGCGCACAGCTCATTATAAGTCATCATCCGATGATATGGACTCCTATTAAAAACGTGCGCGGAGACGATGTGCTCGGCCGTAAAATCATTAAGGCTATTGAGAATAAGATCGCAATATATGCCGCGCATACCAATCTTGATTTCGTGCGTGACGGCATAAACGATTTCGCCGCGGCACAGCTGGGGCTGCGCAACGTCAGCGTTCTCGAACCTTACATAGACGCCGAACAGGGCATAGGTCGGGTGGGCGAGCTTGCCAACAAGGTGTTTATAACTGTGCTGAAAGGCGAAATCGAGTCTGTATTTAACGATAAGTTCGTCAGAATATTAAGCGAGCCTTACGCGCAGGTAAAGAAGATAGCCGTTATCAACGGCGCCGGAGGCGGCGACACGCGCTACGTCGATATGGCGCTTAAGGCCGGAGCCGACTGTCTCGTTACCGCAGACGTCAAGCATCACGTTGCGGTGTATGCCGCAGACGCCGGGCTTGCGATTATAGAGCCGCAGCATTATTCGATGGAGCACGCTTATATCGCGCGTCTAGTGCAGACGCTCAAGATCGAAGCTAAGTCTAAAAAAATAAACGTGGAGGTTATTCAGGCCGAGTCTGAAATAAGTCCGCGTTACTAATTAAAAGCGCGATAAAAGCGCAAGAAGGAGAAGAGCACATAATGAAATTCGACGATATTCTCAAATATCAAAGCACCGACATTAAATTAAGACGCGTTTACGACGAGATAGAAAAAAGCGAGCTTAATAAGCAGCTTGAAGCGACCCGATCGAAATTTAACGCGGCTAAAGCCAACGTTGAAGAGTGTAAAAGCATTGCCGACGCGCTTATATCCAGTATCGGATCGGCAGAGCAAGCGTATGCGGATGAAGTTGCGAAGCTGGCCGATCTTACGAAAAAGGCGGACAATGCCGGCGAGGATGAAGGGCTTGACGAAGTTATTTCGCGACTGGAAGCGGTTCGAAACACGATAGGCGAGCTTGACAAGCGGCTGGTTGATATAAAAAACAAAGCGGATAAAGCCTTAAAGACGTATATCGAGAGCAACAATCAAGGCGTGGAGCTTCGCAGAAAATATTCGGATATAAAGCAAAAGCTTGACGAATTCAAAAAGCAGAAGGAGCCCGATATACTCGTTCTGAAAAAAGAACTGGCAGCTCTTAAAGCGTCGATCGAACCGGCCGTTATGGAGCAATATAACGCGCTTGTCGGCGAAGGAAAAATATTTGCTTTTGTGGAGGCGGTTAAAGTCGACAAGGATTACTCTTGCAGAGGCTGCGGCATAAGCCTCTCGCAAACGCTTAAAAGCGAGTTGGAAGAAAAAGGCTGGTGCCGATGCGAAACTTGCCGCAGATTTATTTATATGCCTGAAAGCCGCCCGTCTAAAAAGAAATAAAAATGTCAAGCTCCCCCGCAGAAAAGCTTACGGCTTCATATCCGCGGGGGAGTTTTTATAATGCGATCGGTTTGTTTTTAAATAAGCTATACAAAACGTCTCGACGTTATGTAGTATTTCCAACGTGTAGCGGAGATCGGCTCGATAACGGCATGATCCGAAGCGGTGTGCAGAATATAATTATCGCCGAGGTAAACCGCCACATGACCTATACGTTCTATGCCGGTATTATTGTAACGGGTACTGTTTGTAAAGAACATCAGATCGCCGCGTTTTAAGTCGCTTTTTGCCACATATTTACCTTGAACGGCCTGATCTCTCGTCGTAACGCCGAGATTTATTCCCATAGCCTTCTTGTAAATATACTGCGTAAGCGAAGAGCAGTCAAAGCTGGCGCCGGTAAAATTCTCGTTCAGCACTCCGTTTCCCCAGTGATAACGCTGTGCGCCAAGCACATAGGGAACACCCAGTAATTGTTTGCCCTGATCTATCATTTGCTCAACGGGCTGAGACGCTTTCGCAAACTCTACCATTGAGGCATACGAAGCGGATACATACGCGATACGGCGTTTGTAAGTTATTATGTACCAGTTGCCGTTTTTTCCTATGAAAGCAGCCATATCGTTTTTATCCAGGTATCCTATTGCGGAATAATTTGCTCCCGGTCCGCTTCTTATGGTAAGGCTGTCGGTATTCGATTTTACGAGAAGATCTTTTACTTCCTCGGGCTCTTCCGGAGAATCCGGTTCTTCAGGCGATTCGGGCTCCGAAGGCGTTTCGGGGTCGGGCGCTACGTCGGGCTGATTCGATTCGCCGGGAACAACGGGCGGCTCGCCCCCGTTACCGTTATCGATATCGTTGCCGCCGCTATTCTGAAAATTGTCGTCGATCGGCGGCAACGAGTCTGAAATATTTACAGGGACTCCGCACGCCGATAATGACAGAATACATAAAACGCATAGAACGGTAATAAACTTTTTCATACGTTACCTCCTTTTTTCTTGCAATCTTTATATCATAAAATTATGCATGAGGTCAATATTTTTTTATTTAAAAGTTGCTTGAAATATTTGTATACGTTCGGTCGTTTTTGCGTCAAAGTAAAAGCTATGGGGATTTTTGACAAAAAGAGAGAAATCCTCGAAGTTTTTATGTTAAGACCGTATATTTTCGCGTTTAGCCGAAAATTTACTTGTAAAACGATTTGATTTATACTATAATAGATAATACGGGTGAATTATCCGTAACGGAGGGAACATGACAACGAAAATCACGAAAGCCGTAATCCCGTGCGGCGGCATGGGTACGCGGTTCATGCCGATAACTAAGGCCGTGCCCAAAGAAATACTTCCTATCGTCGACACGCCGGTGCTGGCGTATATAGTAAACGAAGCGATTGACAGCGGAATTACGGATATAATGCTCATTCTGGGGCAGGGCAAGGACGCTATAAGAGAATATTTCTCGCCTAATCCGAGGCTTGAAGACGCATTGGCAGGAAAGCCTGAAATTCTCGCATTGCTTAAAAGCACTTATTCTCGCGCGAATATCGTGTTCGGCTCCCAGCCGATCCCTAAAGGCACCGCCGACGCGGTTTACCGTGCCAGGTCTTTTACCGGAGACGAAGCGTTTTGTCTGGCTTACGGCGACGACGTCATATACAACGACGGTCGGCCGGTTATGGGACAGTTGATAGACTGCTACGCCGATTTCAATAAAACGGTGCTTGGCGTACAGTACGTTGAGGGCGACGAGATCGCCATGTACGGTACGGCTAAGATCGGCAAGAGTTACGGCAGGGCGCACGAATGTCTCGGCATGGTGGAAAAGGCTCCCGTCGACAGAATCCCGTCGCGGTACGCTTCTTTAGGAAGATTCGTTCTTTCGCACGAAGTTTACGGCGAGATAGAGAATACGCCACCGGGCAAGAATAACGAATATCAGCTTACAGACACGCTCAATGCGATGTGCTTAAAGCAAGGCGTAATGATTTACGATTTCGAGGGACGGCGTTACGATATGGGAGATAAATTCGGTGCGGTCACCGCGATAATCGAATACGCGCTGAGAAGCGGCGAATACGGCGGTAGATTAAAAGATTACCTGAATGAGCTCGTCAAAAAGTTTTGACTGTTTTACTGTTTACGGCTTATATATTGAAAAGGGACTGACGTCCGACAGTTTAAAATAATACGGCGACTAAGAAGACACTAGGATATTTTTTCCCGATCGCATTGATATTTACAATTTTTGTCAGAAATCCTTGTTTTTTTGAGAATTGTCAAAGCGAGATTTGTCTATTAGTGTGCTAATATATATACAGAGGGTATAATATGGCGTACATGGACGAAAGAAGAAAAAAGATCCGCGAGTATCTTATTCAAAAGGAAAGCGTAGTCAGTTCGCGCGAACTGGCCGAAAAATTTGAAGTATCCAGAAATACCGTCGTAAAAGACATACAGTCCTTTTCCGACGACGTTAATATTGTGCGCGGAAAGTACGGAGGCTACCGTTTTATCGGCGAACTGACCGTAGAGATAAGCGAGAGGGAGGCGCAGGCACTGCTGCCGGTTATAAACTTGCACAGAAACGAATTTTCGGAAGAACTTTATTATTCGATATACGCTAAACTGAAGAGCGTGGACAGAAAGAGAAGATAAAATCGAAAGAACGGAATGCGCGGAAATTTTTTTGCGCATTTTTTAATGCGGCTGCGGTAACGGTTGACATCTGCGGTCTGTTTTGATATAAATAAAATAAAATCAAATGCAGGTGAAAGATAATGAAAGCAGTATTGTTCGATCTTGACGGCACGCTGCTACCGATGGATAACGAAATATTCACGAAAACATATTTCGGACTGCTTACCGCAGCGCTTAAACCGTGCGGGTACGAGCATGATAAGCTTATCGGCGCTGTGTGGACGGGGACTAAAGCCATGGTTAATAACGATGGGACGGCGACAAACGAAGCCCGTTTTTGGGACGCGTTTTGCGCTGTTTTCGGTGAAAAAGCGCGAGACGATATACCGATATTCGACAGATTTTACGAGACGGATTTCTGCAAAGCGAGAGAGGTTACCGGAAGCAATCCTCTCGCAAAAGAAGCCGTTAAGGCGGCGGGATTTGCGGCAGGTAAGGTTATACTGGCCACAAACCCTATTTTTCCGCGAACCGCCGTTATCAACAGGCTCGGCTGGGTCGGGCTGAAAGAGACCGATTTCGATTTTATAACTACATATGAGACTTCGCACTACTGCAAGCCTAATCCGCTTTACTATATCGAGATTGCGGAAAAAGCGGGCGTTTCTCCCGAGGATTGTCTTATGATAGGAAACGATGCGCACGAAGATATAGAGGCTTCGGTATCGGCCGGCATGAAGGCCTACCAGGTTACCGATTGCGCAATAGGGCGGTCTGACGGCGTGTCCGGCAGTTTTTCCGATATGACCGCATATCTGAAAGGGCTGTGATATGGGAAAGAGCTTGGCCGAAATGACGCTGACCGAACTGTGGCAGTTGTTTCCCATCGAGATTAAGCCTTACAGCGCGGCCTATCCTGCGCAATACGAGCGTGAGAGCAGTCGGATACTGAGCCTTATAGGCGATTTTACGGTGCGATTGAGCCATATAGGAAGCACGGCGGTTGCCGGCCTTTACTCAAAACCCATTGTTGACATACTGGCTGAAATACGCCCCGACGCACGTCCCGATACCGTAAAAAAGATGCTGGAGCGCGAATGGGTATGCATGAATTTACAAATGACGCCCTTGAGGATGTCGTTCAATAAAGGATATACGGAGCGCGGATATGATAAAGAAGTTTTTCATCTGCATGTGGTAAATTACGGTTCATGCGACGAGCTTTATTTCAGAGATTATCTTATTGACAATCCCGATGTCGCCGCACAGTATGCCGCCCTTAAAAAATCGCTTCTCCGTTTCCGTTTCGATCGTGACGGATATACACGCGCAAAGACAGACTTCGTTCTCGACTGCGTTAAAAAGGCCAAACGAGATTACGGCGACCGTTACAAGCCTTTATAAACCGCTGCGCCGTCCTTTATAGTAAGCAGCACTTTTATATCCTTTAACTTTTTATTATCCGCAGTGAACGGATTCTCCGACAAGATTATGAGATCGGCGCGCATGCCCGGACGGATCGCGCCTTTTTCATTCTGCTCGCCGTATTGTGCGGCAGCGTTTAAGGTAACGGCTTTTAGCGCTTCTTTAACCGGTATACGTTGTCCTGCGCCGAGCACTTGACCGCTTTGGGTGAAACGGTTGACGGCGCACCAAACCGTTTCAAGCATATCCGGAGCAATAACGGGCGCGTCCTGGTGAAGCGTAAAAGCGATGCTTCTGCGGAGCGCGCTGTTTGCCGGCGAAATATTTTCCGCGCGTGAAAAGCCGAGATTGCGTATGTGCGTATCGCCCCAATGATAGGTGTGCGCGATGAAGAAAGAGGGGATAACGTTAAGCCGTTTAACTCTGTCCATCTGGTCTTCGCCGAGCAGCTGAGCGTGTATCATTACGGGGCGCGCGCCTGCAGGAAAATTACAGCCGCTGCGCTCGAGCGCGCTTAAAAACTGTTCAGCCGCCGCGTCGCCGTTGCAGTGCGCCAGAATCTGGATATTTTCGGCATACGCGAGCTTTATGGCGTCGGTTATATCTGAGTCACTCATGGTCGGATGTCCGTTCCTTCCGTCGAGATAAGGCGTCCGCAACCATGCTGTTTCCGCTTGCGGCGAACCGTCAAGAATAACTTTTATGCCGCCTATGCGGAATTTGTCACGCGTATCGCGCGAAATGCCGAACGCCGCCTTAAACGCTTCGTATGCCTCGACTCCCGGATATCCTATAATATCCGTTACTGGGTGCAGAGCAGCTATGTTTTTATAAAGCGGCAGCATTTCCGGTGTGAGCATCCCTTCCTGTACGGTGGTAATACCGTAAGACAGGTACTGCAGTTGAGCTTTGTCGAAAGCTCGTTTAAAAACCGCAGGAGCGAGCATGGGAATTTTTCGCCCTAACTCAAGAAAATCCCTTTCTTCACAATACCCGTCAGGATACTGCTCCGGATCCGCGCCCACTGCTTTAAGCCCCGCAGAGTTAAATACCCCCATGTGCTTGGACGGATGCTGAACGACTGCCGGGTTGTCAGGAGCGGCTGCGTCAAGCTCTTTTTTAGTCGGGTAGCGCTTTTCTCTCGCGCGGTGAGGATCAAAGTTTTTCGCTTTAATCCATTGCCCGTCCGTTTCCTCTTCGGCTCTGGCGGCTATTCTTTTGAGAAGATACTTAACGTCGCAGTCGCCGTCCAGTTCGGGTATACTGTCAGCTACGGCGGCTATATGACTGTGCGAATCTATGAAAGCAGGCATAAGAACGGCGCCGTTGAGATCGGTTTTTATGAAATCGCGTCCGAGCGCACACTCTGCGTCGTTTTTGTTGCCTGTAAAGACTATTTTTCCGTTATGAACGCCTACGGCGTCAACAGAATCTCCCGTCATGGTAATTACTGTTCCGTTAAAAAACAACTGCTTCATTTATCTAGTATGCCAAAAAAAATAATTTAAACAGAAAAGCTCAAAAAAAACCTGAAAACGGTTGCCAAGCCGCAATATATATGCTATAATACAGCGGTATCTGAAATTTGGGGTTGTGGCTCAGTTGGTAGAGCGATGCGTTCGCAACGCATAGGCCGAGGGTTCGAGTCCCTTCAACTCCACCAGACGAAAAAACCACTATATATTGTGGTTTTTTCTTTATATTACGCACTATATATTGTGGTTTTGACGAAAGTAGGTACAAACTAGGTACAAATCAAGTGGATTTTAGTGCCTCATTCAGCTT
>CASFJH010000071.1 GCA_949294845.1 uncultured Bacillota bacterium
TATATGCCGCTTCGAAATCGCATAAGCCGTCAAAACGCAGTTGTCCGTCAGGATTGTTTTTGTCCAAAGTAAGCATAACCGTTTTCTCTGCGCTGTGGCGCAATATATCCGCTATGGTACCGTCCGGCAGTTCGACCATATTCCCTTCGATTGCGCCCCAGCGGCTTATAAGCGAATGTTTATCGGCATCAAATTCGAAAAACGGCGTTCTCTTCCAGTTTCCAGCGTCCATAAAGTCGTCGTTAACATCTATCGAATATATTACGGGCATGAATTTACCTTTTCCCCATGAGCCGTATTCCACGGCGATATAAAGTCTGCCGTCGCTTACAATTACCGGAGTAGGCGCTTTGTGGTATCCCATATTCATGTACTGCCCTATGCCTCTGTCAAGCACTATACCGTGCCATGTTTCGCCGTTGTCGAGGCTTTCAAGAATCTGCATATCGCCGTATTCTTTAGAAGCGGTGGCTATATAAACTTTGTCATCTTTAACGAATAACGTAGCCCACATCGAAGGAAAATATCGGTAACGTATTTCCATGTTCTGCCGTCGTCGGAAGAACGCAGCAGTGTGGAAAGATTCATTCCCTGCGCTACGGCGAAATAGTCGTATGAAGCCAGCAGATCGCCGTTTGCAATTCTCGTTATAGACGGGGAGCCGAGAAAGATTCCCGAATAATCGTACTGTTTGTCGTCGGGATGATTGTACGCGATAACCTTACCTGGATATTTACCCGAACGGAAAGGACGTCGGTTGCTCTTTCGTCCGTCTGCTGTTTCAAGATAAAACGCGCCGTCGCGTTCGGGCAAAACGGAAAACGAAAAACTGTTGCCTTTTACCGGTATTTGCTCGTATTTTACATAATCGTAAGTGAGATATAACGTGCAAATATCGTTGTTTATATCGGCAAGATCCATCCAATCGAATTGCACTTTATCGTCTTGCGGAGCCAGTCTTGCAATATACGGAAGCTTGCTTTGGTCGCTGCCGGGAACCGTAAACGGTTTGTAGCTGTAGTCTGGTTGAGTTTTGAAAAACATACGTCATCTCCGGTGTAAAAGATTAAGATATTTTGCTGTAAATTTTGAAAAATTCCTCGAAGAACAATTGCTTTTTCACCGAAACGGCGTAAGTTATATTATCGCCTTCGGTTTTCTCTGTTACGCCGTGTTTTTCGATATTTACAAAAGCGCCGGTGCTTTCCCACTCGCAAAGCTCGGGCATCACGATTGTTGCTAGCGCCAGAACATCATGGAGAGTAGGAAAACGTTCTTCATGGGCTTTACGCCACATTCCGGTAAGATCGGACAGCAGACCGAGAAGACCGTCCCGAGGCGATTGAACGATTTCGCACAGCTTTTTGTCAAGACGGGTTTGAGATGTTATTTCCACGCCGACAGTTTTCAGATGCATTTTCTCGAACACTACTGAAGCCGCCTCCGGATCGCAGAATATATTCCATTCATGCACATCGGAGTTAAAGCATCCGCCCATGATAACCGGATTTAAATTTTCGGTTATATCGGGCGCGCTCAGAACAGCCCTGGCAATATTACCGAGCGGTCCGACAGCCAGCACTATAAGATCCTTACCGTATCGACGGCAGCTTTCCGTTATAAAATTTACTGCCGCCTCAGGCTCGGGGTTTTCCGGCGCGAAGTCGGGGCCTTCCATTTCGGGACGGAACTGATTGATTTCCTGCGATTCGGGAATAACTCCGGAAAGCGGCATACCGTATCCGGCATATACCGGCACGGTTACATTCGCTCTTTTGACTAATGCTTTTGCGATTCTTGCGCGCTTAACCGTGTCTTTGAACACGGTTGTAACTCCGATTACTTCGAAACGGCCGCTCGCCAAAGCGTATACCAGTGCCATCGCGTCGTCTATATCGTCGCCGATATCCGTGTCTATAATTATTTTTTTCCTGATATCTTTCATATAAATCAGCTCACCGTCAAAGTAATATTACGGTAGATTGTGCGTGGAAAATGCTCGTCGAGGTTGCCTATAAGGTTGCCGAAGCCGCATATGTTGTCACCCGAAAGCAGAGATTCTACAACCGCGCCTATTCCCGACGAAGCGCCGCTTATCTCCGCACCGGACACCGGACTGCTGAGCCCTTCGGCCGTCAGAGTCACTATCTCTTTACGCGCGAGCGTCACCTGCCCGCCTAAGTCGCTTTCCGTAATGTATATCCTTATGGCGCCGCTGCCGCGCTCTATCTCGAACCGCTTTACTACCGATTTGTTGTTCCCCGACGTAAGTCCGGTTACGCCTATGTTCTTTATCGTCGTGCGGTTGTCCGCCACGCCCTGCGTCTGCGAAGTGTAATAGTTGACGCATACGCCGGTATTCTCCGCAAACTGCCCTACATATATACTGTTCTTTCCGTCGCTTATCGTTATCCCCGCCTGATAGTAGCTCGATTCGCTCAGATCAACGTCGGCGCCGAAAACGTAATTGCCGCTCATAACCTCGTTCATGTATATATGGTTTCTGTTCTGCTTATCCTGCTTACCTGCGTTGTTGAAAAGCGTTTCCGTTTCAACGTCATACGCGTATGCCCCGTCTTTCATGACGGCGCTGCCCGTTCCTATGTATGCGTACTCTGCCGCATTTGCAAAAACTTTGCCGTTTACCGTCACTCCTCCGCGCCTCTGCCCGTCTATCGTTACCGCATTGTTGCTTACAAATCTCGTAAGACCTTTTGCCAGCTCGTTGCCGCGCACAGTATCCGTAGTGACGAAATAGTTGTCGAACATCATGTTGTTGCTTCCGTCTTCGTTATACATTCCTCCTAAGCCTACGCCGTTCTTGCGTCCGTCGCCCAGCAGCTCGGCAAGCATACTTTTAAGTTTCTGTTCGCTGAATGCTTCCCCGCTGCCTACATCGGAGTATGTATACGTCGCGTTGTCCCATAGCGCTTCCGCGCCTTTGCTTGCGCTCAGCCTAAGTACCGCTTCGCCGTCTATTGACACCGTCAGTATGCCGTTGCCGCGCTCTATGCTCATGAACCGGTAGCCGCGGTTTTCGTCCACGTTCTGCTGGAAGTTTATGCCGAAGCCCGAGCACGTCACAAATCTGTTGTCCCAGTAGCTTCCGTCGATTATCCTGATCCCGTCAGAGATCATGTATATTCCCAGCTCGTAAATGCCGTCCGTTATAACTATTCCGGCTATACGCTGACTCCAGTCGGCGAGCATTGTATTGTCCGATATTATCTTTAATATTATATTGGCACCGGCAAAATAATTCTCCGCGGCAAAACCGGCAAAGTACAGCGGCGTATCGCTGTTGCCCGGCATCTGCACGGCTCTGCTCTGCGCATCCATTTTCCACGCTCCGGTACCCTTCTCGCCTTTTATGTACTCCACTCCGGCTTCATTCGTTTCATACGCGCTGCCGAGCACCGTGTTTCCGTTTACGGTAATCGCGCCGAAGTCGTATACGTCGAACGTGAAAGCGCCGAGGTCAGCTTCGCTTGTTACGTTTACCGTCCGCTCTTCAGGCGCATATCCTCCGGCGGCGACTTTAAGCGTATATTTGCCGGATACCGCCTGACCTGAAATTATACCGTCTGTCACATCGAGAGTATACGACTTTTCCTCCTCGGTCGATACCAGTTCGGCAGATACGTTGTCTTCGTTTGCCGTATCGTATCTTAAATTTACTTCTCCTCTTATTGCGTACAGCCTGTTATAATACAGCTTTAATTCCGTACTGCCATCACAGGCTACGACAGCTTCAGTATTACTAATGTTTTCCATCAGCTCGTAATCCGTGTTAAGCGACTCGGTAACCGACATATCTGCATAAACGCGACTACCGGTAAGACCGTCGTTATAAGTCATGGAAAATTGCTCCGCGGGAACGTACTCAGCTTTGGTAATTTGTTCATTGACGGCTCCCTCAAGCGTATCGCCGTTCAATATGTTCTCCGATAAATCTGCCTATATCGTGCTGAGCGCCGCTGCGCAAAAAGCAATCGGTAAACCGCCGATTAAGAGAATATATC
>CASFJH010000072.1 GCA_949294845.1 uncultured Bacillota bacterium
CCTTTTGAGAACTTGGTTACCAACATTTCCATTTTGAGATACACCTCCGAATTTTTTTGCCTTTTTCGGGCAACAGGCGACGGTGCATAGGACGGTAAATGTCGGTATTTTTGAAGGCGGTTAGCGGAAGTCAACGGGGAAAGAAAAATCGTTGCGTTGAAATAGAGCTTTGTTGCAAAGGCACGGGAAAGCCGAGCGGAACGCACGGCTGACGGTAGGGGAAGATAAAGTTTTCGGCGACGATTTTGCGGACGTTGACTTGCGCGAGGAGCTATGCTACCATAGCCGACCGAAAAAGCAATTCGGAGGGCTTATATAGAAAACGATACATAAAGAAAGACCGACAGGGTTTTGCTCTGCCGGTCTTTTGCTATGTTTGATTGATTTGTTCTACTGGGGTTGAAATAGGGTGGGATATCTGAAAGGAAAGAGTACGCTGATGATATTCGACAGGCATGCGAACTTAAAATATAAGTACGGAAGGCGGCAGTTTTGGTGCGAAGGATATTATGTAGACACAGTCGGGAAAAATACGAAGAAGATAGCGGAGTACATAAGGAATCAATTGCGCCAAGACGTAGAGTATGAGCAAATGTCAATAAAAGAATGAATAGACCCGTTTACGGGTGAGCCGGTAAGAAAGAACAAATAACAACAGCCGCCATAAGGCGGCCGTTGGAGAAAATTTGCAGCTGACAAAATATTCGAGGGCGTGAGCCCGGCAGGTATTAAGCCCTTTTAGGGCTTGTGCAAGCTACCCGTTTTACGGGTGGTCTTGACTATAGGAGACTATAGGAGACGGTTTTATTACAGGAGACGGTTTTATGAAACACGATAAAAAACATTCGGCAAAAGCCGGCAAGCGCGCGGCAGGGATAAGCCGCAGACGTATCGCAAAAAAAATCCCGACGCGTGGCGCTCGCGGCAGCCGCAACGCAGATAACTCATCGCGCGGCGCTCGCGGCGGCGCCTCAATTAGCGGCCGTTGCGTTATAATGCGCGGAAGGATACAGGGCAGCGCCAAAGGCTTCGGGTTTTTTATTCCCGACGACGGGAGCGAGGATCTTTTTGTCGCGGCCAAACATCTCAACGGAGCGATGCATAACGATATCGTCGAGGCGAAAAAGATTTCAAACCGGCGCGGAGCGGGCGAGGCCGAAGTCGTTTCCGTTACGGAGAGAGGCAGCAAACTGATAGTCGGGACGTTCGAGGAAGGCGCTGACTGCGGTTACGTCGTGCCTGACGGCAATAATTACGCATACGACATACTGATACCGTCGGGATGTTGCGGAAAGGCCGCAAACGGCGAAAAAGTACTTGTGGAAATCACCGACTTTGCCTCAGGGCGTATGCCGCGCGGCAGGATCGCCGAAGTTATAGGGTTACCCGGGCAGAAGGGTACGGACGTGCTGGGCGTAGTTCTGGCGCACGGGCTGCGCACACGCTTTCCGCGCAAAGTGACTGCGGCGGCGGCCGCGATTCCGCAAACGGTGGATGAAAGCGCGCTGTCCGGCAGGCGGGATTTCCGCCGCGATACGGTCATTACGATAGACGGAAGCGATTCTAAGGATTTCGACGACGCCGTATCGGTAAGGCGCGACGGGGGCGATTTCATATTGTCCGTTCATATAGCGGACGTTTCGGAGTATGTAAAAGCGGGTGATCCGATAGACAAGGAAGCGATGCTTCGCGGCACGAGCGTATATCTGTGCGACCGCGTGTACCCCATGCTGCCCGAACAGTTATCCAACGGAATATGCTCGCTTAACGAGGGCGTCGACAGGCTGACGCTGTCGGTAACGGCGCGAGTGGGCGGCGACGGAAAGGTCAAAAGCAGCGAAATATGCCGCGGAGTGATTCGCTCGAAAGCGCGCATGACGTATGAAAAAACGGCGCGTATTCTCGAAGGAGACGCCGAACTTAATTCGGTTTACGCCTTTTTGCGTCCCATGCTTGACGATCTTAAGGCGCTGGCTGACGCGCGCACCCGGTTCAGGCTTAGCCGCGGCGCCATATCCTTCGATTTGCGCGAAAGCCTGATTAAAATCGACAGTGCTACGGGCCGCGCGACAGATGTGTCCGAATACCCCAAATACGTTTCCAACCGTATCATAGAGGAGTGTATGCTAATAGCCAACGAGGCGGTAGCCGAAAGGTTCACCGAAACAGGCTGTCCGTTCGTGTACAGAGTGCACGCCGCGCCTCCGCCCGAAAAGCTGGAAGCGTTTATCGACTATCTGTCCGCGCTGGGGATTACGTTTAAAGGCGGAGCGCATCCGCAGCCCAAGGATTTTGCCGAGCTGATGGAATCGCTCGATCCGTCGGTCAGACCAGCGGTCAGCCGCGTGGCGCTTCGCACCATGAGCAAAGCCGAATATAAGACTCAGGATCTGGGGCATTTCGGACTGGCCGCGCCGTATTACTGTCATTTTACGTCGCCGATAAGGCGCTATCCCGATCTGGCAATCCACCGCATAATAAAGGACTGGCTGGACGGCGGCGAGAGCAGACTGGGCAGATACGCGGACTTCGTCAAAGAGGTCGCGCGCACCAGCTCGTTCTGCGAGCGCGAGGCGGAAGCGGTGGAAAGAGAGACGGATGAACTTAAAAAGGCCGAGTTTATGTCTGATAAAATCGGCCGCGAATACGAAGGGACGGTTTCCGGAGTTACCGAGTGGGGGCTGTTCGTCGAGCTTGACAATACGGTGGAAGGACTTATCCGCACCGAAACTCTGCCGGGCGGCGGTTATAACTTTAACGAGCGGCTGATGAGGACTGATAACCGCACGCACAGTTTCCGTATAGGCGACAGAGTTAAAATAAGGGTAGACGGGGTACGCGACGGAAAAGTGGCTTTTACGCTTAAGGAGGACTGAATATATTAAGTCTGTCTTAAGCGTCCGGCGCGGAAGGCTTTACATAAACGGTTTTCTGATCGGTATAGACGACCATTCCCGGCCGCGCGCCGGACGGTTTGGAGACGTGCTTTGCTTTAGTATAGTCTACGGGAACGTTTTCCGAATTGCGCGCCGCCGAAAAGTATGCGCATACCTGAGCTGCGCGCCGTATGACTTCGGGCGGAACTTCGCGGCCGCCCGAGGATATGAGCGTGTGCGATCCGTGGATTTTCTGAGTGTGCAGCCATATATCGTCCGGTTTTGAGGCGCGGGTGAGCGCGTCGTTCTGCAGATTGTTCTTTCCCGTTCGGACGGTGAAGCCGCCGATCGTAAAGGTTATCGGAGAGGAAGCGGTCGGCTTCGCTTTTTTACCGTCGTTTCGGGCGCGGATAAAGCCGGCTGAAGCAAGCTCGGCCCTTATTCCGTCAATTTCGGCCGGATCTTCGCCGTTTTCCACTTCGGTAAGCACGGATTTAAGATATTCCGCGTCGGCAAGCGCCTCGGTTATTCTTTCACGGGCTTGAGCGACGGTCTTTTTTTTCTTTGACGCGCGCTTGTAATATCTCTGAGCGTTCGCCTGCGGCGACAGCGCCGGATCGAGCGGTATACGGACCGTTTCGCCGGTATAATAATTTTCGGCGTCAAATTGCGCCGCGTTTTTTCCTATTCTGTAAATATTGGCCGTTATCAGTTCGCCGTAAAGACTGTCGTCGGCGTAGTCGGCGGCGCGTTCGGCCGAAGAGGTGAACTCGTCGAGACGTTTTTCGGTTTTTTTAATCGCGGCTTTGACCGCCGCTTCTACCGCGTGCGCCTGCGCCTGATACCTGTTTTTCCGGTCGAGCGCGTCGTAATAACGCTCCATGGCTTGGGAAAGCGACGGCAGCTCCTCGAAACCGTTGCCGACGGTCATATAAGGGCGTACGCAGAAATCGACCGCATTTCCGTCGGAAATCATCACGCACGGCCGCGCGTCGGAAAAGTCGTAAAAACCGGCTATCGCCGCCACTATTTTTCCGGACTGCTCCTCGGTAAGCCTGTCGGACGATTCTCTGCCTATCGCGCGGTAAACGCACTCGTTGACGGTAACGGGGGAGAGTCCGCACAGAAATTTTATAATAAAAGGCGCTATCCTGCCGCCCGGAAAGTTCATAAGCTGCCGTGCGATAAAATCCGGGTGCGATATATCCTTTTTTTCGGTCTGCGGCGGCGCGGGAAGATATGACAGTCCGGGGAGGAGCTGGCGTTTTGAAGAGATATCGGGCGTAATTTTTCTTATGCAGTCGGAAATCTTTCCGTCCCCGTTGACCAGGATTATATTTGAGTATTTGCCCATTATCTCGGCGTAAAGTATCTTGTCCTCTTCGTCGCCCAGCTCGTTACGCGAACGCAGCTTAAGGCGCAGCACTCTCTCGTAAGGAACCGTATCGACGCTTATGACCTTAGCGGAGCCTATGTGTTTTCTCAGGTGCATAAGAAAAGCCGGCGCCGTAACCGGATTGACGAATTTGCGTTCGGTGACGTGCGCCCTAGGACAGGCCGGCGAGGCGGAAAGCAGCAGACTGCCCGTCTGTCCGCCGTTTCGTATTGCGAGAATTATCTCGTCGCGGTACGGCATGGTTATTTTTGAAACGACGCCGCCGGCAAAAAGCGAATCGAGTTCTTTCGACAGATATTCGTATGTGAGAGCGTCGGCAGGCAAAAAAACACCTCTGTTCAGGCTTGCAGCCATCGGTTTTTATTATAAACGAAAATCATAACTTAGTCAATTCAATTTGACATACGCTGCAATTAATGCTATACTGATAAAGTATAACCTTTTTAACTGACTGCAGGAGGTCACTAAATGAATTACGAAAAAGAAGCACAGAAAGGCGCGGTAAAAGTTACCTTTACCGTGACCGACGAGGAGTGGAACGACGAGCTCAATGGTTCGTACAACCGCAATAAGAACAAATATACCGTTCCCGGTTTCCGCAAAGGACACGCGTCCAGGAAAATGATCGAAAATATGTACGGAGCGGGAGTTTTTTTTGACGACGCTTTTGATGCCTGCTTTAAGCGCGTATATACCGAAATGCTGTCGAAGGAGCCGGAAATATATCCTGTAGACGATCCGCAGGTCGATTTTGTGCCGTCTGACAAGGGACTTAAATTCACGGCGGTAATTACGGTCAAGCCCGAAGTAACTTTGGGGCAGTATAAGGGTATTAAAATCCCCAAAGTTGAGTATAATGTTACCGAGACCGAAATCGACGCCGAGATCGACCGCGCGCGTGAGCGCGCTTCGCGAGAGGTGGAAGTCGACCGTCCCGTCGAGAAGGGCGATAAGGTCAATCTTGACTACAGCGGATCGGTGGACGGAGTCAAGTTTGACGGAGGTACGGCCGAGGGGCAGGAGCTTACTATCGGCTCAGGCAGCTTTATCCCCGGCTTCGAAGATCAGATGATCGGTATGAAAAAGGGCGAGGAAAAGGACCTTCAGGTGGAGTTCCCTGCAGAATATCATTCCAAGGATCTGGCGGGAAAGAAAGCGGTATTTCACGTCAAAGTGAACGAGATCCGCGTAAAGGAGCTGCCCGAGCTGAACGACGAATTTGCAAAGTCGGTTTCGGAGTTCGACAATGTCGCCGATTACCGCAAGAGCATTTCGGAGCGTATGCGTAAGTCTGCGGCGGAACGCGCCGACCGCGAGAACGAGAACGCGCTTATGGAAGAGATAGTAAAGTGCGTTAGCTGCGACGTTCCCGACTGCATGGTCAACGACGAGCTCGAATATATGCTGCGCGACCTCGAGTACCGTATTTCGCATATGTACGGCGGTATGAAGATCGAAGATTATTTCAAGTATACCGGCACGTCGCGCGAGGATTTCCGTAAAGCCAGACGCGAGCAGGCGCTTAATACTGTAAAATTAAGACTGGGGCTCGAGGCTATAATCAAAGCCGAGAATATCGAAGCCACCGCCGACGACGTGAAAGAGCAGATACGCATTACGGCGGAGGGCGCCGGCAAGAACGCCGAAGAGTTCGAAAAGACGGTGGGAGAGCGCGAGCGAGCATATCTCAAGAGCGACGCGCTCATGCGCAAAGTCGTCGAATTCCTCAAGACCAACAACGTGTTTGAGGTCGTCAAGGAAAAACCCGCTAAAAAGCCGGCGGCGAAATCGTCTGCAAAATCGGGTTCTTCAAAGACCGCGACTGCAAAAGCCGCGGTCGCGAAGGAAGAGGACAAACAATAATTCTTTCGGAGAAACGTTATGATAAAAAACAATCTTGTGCCTATGGTTGTCGAACAGACAAACCGCGGCGAGCGTTCGTATGATATTTACTCGAGGCTGCTTGAAGACCGCATAGTCTTTCTTACCGGCGAAGTGAACGACGTTAGCGCCGATATCGTTATCGCGCAGCTTATTTATCTCGAGGGCAAGGATCCCGAAAAGGACATAAGCCTGTATATCAACAGCCCGGGCGGAAGCGTAACCGCCGGCATGGGCATTTACGACACGATGAACTATATCAAATGCGACGTTCAGACAATTTGCGTGGGCATGGCCGCTTCGATGGGCGCGTTTTTGCTGTCGGCAGGCGCCAAAGGCAAACGTTTCAGTCTGCCCAACAGCGAGATAATGATACATCAGCCTCTCGGCGGCACGCAGGGGCAGGCGAGCGATATAGCGATACAGGCCGAGCACATTCTCAAGATAAAGAAGAGGATGAATGCCATACTGGCGGCAAATTGCGGACAGCCGCTCGCTAAGATAGAAAAAGACGTCGACCGCGACTATTATATGTCGGCCGAAGAGGCGCTCAAGTACGGACTGATTGACAAGATTTTCGAGAAGAGAGTCTGACGCCTTACTTAAAGAGAAGCAATTTTTTGTAACGGAGATTTTTATTGAATAAGACCATTGAACCGGTTTGTTCGTTTTGCGGCAAACCCAAATCGGCCGTAAGAGAACTTATAGCCGGTCCGGAAAACGTTTTTATCTGCAATGAGTGCGTGGAGATATGCAATCATATTCTTTCCAAAGCCGAATCCGCTCCCGACGAGAGCGTTCAGGCGTCTTTACCCACGCCCGAGCAGATAAAGAGCCGTCTGGACGAATATATCATAGGACAGGAAGAGGCAAAGCGCACGCTCAGCGTAGCGGTTTACAATCATTATAAGCGTATAGAGTACAACCGCACGAATAAGGCGGGAGACGACGGCATTGAGCTTAAAAAGAGTAATGTTCTCCTTCTGGGGCCCACGGGCAGCGGCAAGACACTGCTTGCGCAGACTTTGTCGCGCATACTGAACGTGCCGTTTGCGTCGTGCGACGCCACAACGCTGACTGAAGCCGGATATGTGGGCGAGGACGTTGAGAACGTTTTGCTTAAGCTTATTCAGAACGCCGACTACGACGTGGAAAAGGCTCAGCGCGGAATAATATATATAGATGAGATAGACAAGATAGCGCGTAAGTCGGAGAACGTCAGCATCACGCGCGACGTTTCGGGCGAGGGCGTTCAGCAGGCGCTGCTTAAAATTATAGAGAGCACAGTGGCTAACGTGCCTCCTCAGGGCGGCCGCAAGCATCCCCAGCAGGAATTCATTCAGATCGACACCACCAATATACTTTTCATATTCGGCGGAGCGTTCGTAGGACTTGACAAGATAATCGAAAAGCGTATGTCGAACACCTCTTTCGGTTTCGGCGGTCAGGTAAAGACGAAGATCGAGCTGGAGACGTCGAACGCGCTGCAGAGCGTTCAGCCGCAGGATCTTATAAAGTTCGGACTTATACCCGAGTTTATAGGGCGTGTGCCGGTGGTGGTGAGTCTGCACGCGCTGGACAGGAGAGCGCTTATCAATATTCTTACCGAGCCGAAGGACGCTCTCGTCAAACAGTACAAGAAGCTTTTCGAGATGGACGGCATAGACGCGGAGTTCAGACCGGAGGCGGTGGAGGCGATCGCGGACAAGGCGATCGAGCTGGATACCGGAGCGAGAGGGCTGAGAACGATAATGGAAAACTGTCTGCTCGATCTTATGTACAGGGCTCCCGCAGATAAGAGCATACGCAAGATCGTGATAGACGGCCGCTTTATAAACGGCGGCGAACCCGAAATTATACGCCGGACGGAAAAGAGCGCCGCGCCCGACAAGGAGATTGCGTAACAAGGCGCTTTTATGAAATGAGGTTGTTCGGTATCGGGCAGCCTCATTGCGTTCAAACGGTTCTGATGCGGACGGCGTCCGCGAAGTTTGGGAGGTGGATATGAACGATTCGGCGGTAAACAGCGCCGCGGAAGAAAGCGTCATCGGCTCGATAAAGCCGTCGTATAAAATGATAGTATTGCGCGGGAACGTAATTTTTCCCGGGCAGTCCGTTCATTTTGACCTGGGGCGCGATAAATCCGTAGCCGCGCTTAACAAAGCGATCGAGCTTAATCAGGACGTGTTCCTTATTGCGCAGAAGCATACTAACACCGTCAATCCTGCGCCTAAGGACATTTACCGGATAGGTACGGTGGCTAAGATAAAACAGGTTCTCAAAATGCCGAACGAGGCCACGCGCGTGCTTGTGCAGGGTGTTAAAAAGATGGAAATAGACAGCTATGTATCCATACTGCCTAATTTTGAGGTTACCCTCAAGGAGCCGCTCCGCGAGGACGACGATCCGGTGCTTGTTTCCGCCGTAAAGCGCAACGTTATTGAGCAGCTAGAAGCATACGGCAAAGTGGACGCCAAGGCCGCTACCGAAAAAACTCCGGATGAGATTACCGACGTCGAGAAGTTTATAGCGGACGCCGCCGGTAAATATTACCGTACGGTTGAAGAGAAACAGCGGTTGCTGCAAACCAAGAGCGATTACGCCGCGCTGGAGGACATATATCTCAAGCTGATAGAAGAATGTGAAATAAAGACTATAGAAAGAAAAATAGCCGCCAAAGTACGAGGCAATATCGACAAGAACCAACGCGAATATTTCTTGCGGGAGCAGATAAAGGTATTGCATGAAGAACTGGGCGACAGCGAGGAAGAGCTCGACGAGTACAGAAGGTGCGCCAAGGAAAAGAACCTGCCCGATTATGTGATGCAGAAGGTGGAGAAAGAGCTCAGCCGACTCGATAAAATGAATCCCACTTCGCCCGAGGCGGGAGTGAGCCGCACATATATCGAGTGTATTCTCGAGCTGCCGTGGACAGAGACGAGCGAGGACAATCTCGATCTTAAAAAAGCCGCTGAGATTCTTGACGAGGATCATTACGGCCTCGAGAAAGTCAAGGAGCGCATAATAGAATACCTTGCTGTTCACCAGCTTACCGACAACCTGAAAGGTCCGATCCTGTGTTTCGTCGGACCTCCCGGCGTGGGTAAAACTTCGATAGTTTCTTCCATAGCGCGCGCGGTGGGCAGAAAATTCGTGTCGATGAGCTTAGGAGGCGTGCGCGACGAGGCGGAAATACGCGGTCACCGCAGGACGTATATAGGCGCTCTGCCCGGGCGCATTATAAGCGGTATGCGCACTGCCGGCGTCATAAATCCGGTATTTCTGCTTGACGAGATAGACAAGATGTCCAGCGACTTCCGCGGCGATCCTGCGAGCGCTATGCTTGAGGTGCTCGATCCCAATCAGAACAACGCCTTTAAGGACCATTATCTCGATCTGCCTTACGATCTTTCCAAAGCGATGTTCATTACGACCGCCAACTCCGTCGATACCATTCCGGCGCCGCTGCTCGACCGCATGGAGGTCATAGAGCTGACCGGATACACTTACGAAGAGAAACTGCAGATCGCAAATAAATTTCTGCTTCCCAAACAGGTCGAGTTCAACGGGCTTTCGGGCGTGAAAGTCAGGATTTCCGACTCGGTTATGATGAAGATAATTTCCTCGTACACGAGGGAGAGCGGCGTGCGCAACCTTGAGCGCAACATCTCTTCGATAGTGCGCAAACTGGCGGTAAAGACGGTAAAGTCGGGCAAAAAACCCTCTTCGTACACCGTAACGGAAAAGGAGCTTGCCGAATACCTGGGCGTTCCCAGATACCGAGAAGGGGAGCTAGAAAAATCCGACGAGGCAGGTATCGTCACCGGTCTCGCGTGGACCAGCGTGGGCGGAGTGACTATGGAAATAGAAGCCGCCGTCATAGGTAACGGCAAAGGCGACGTGACGTTGACGGGAAATCTGGGTGACGTTATGAAAGAATCGTGCCGAACGGCTCTGTCGCTTGTCCGTTCGCGCGCGGAAAAGTATTCGATAGACGCCGACAAATTCACTAAATACGATATACACATTCACGTTCCGGAGGGAGCGACTCCCAAAGACGGCCCTAGTGCCGGCATAACGATGGCTACGGCGATACTGTCGGCAATGACGGGGCGCAAAGTTCGCCGCGACGTGGCTATGACGGGAGAGATAACTCTGCGCGGAAAGGTGCTCGCCATAGGCGGACTAAAGGAAAAAACGCTAGCGGCTTATCGCGCCGGCGTAAAAACCGTCATTATTCCGCAGGATAATCTTAAAGACGTTCCAGATCTGCCCAAAGAAGTCACCGATAATTTAACTATACTGTCCGCGCCGGACATAGACGCGGTTTTCGACGCGGCTCTTTTATGATGGAGATACATTCGGCGGAATTTATAACGAGCGCGTCCCATCTTGACGGATATATGCGCGCGAGTGCCGGATACGAGGCTCCGGAGGTTTGTTTCGTCGGCAGGTCGAACGTAGGCAAGTCGTCATTTATAAACATGATCTGCCGCCGTTCCGCCTTGGCAAGAACGTCGTCTCTGCCGGGAAGGACGCGGCTGATAAACCTGTTCTCGGTAAATAACGGCAAACTGATTCTCGTCGATCTGCCCGGTTATGGCTACGCCGCGACTTCCAAAAGCCGCAAAGAGGGTTGGGGAGAGCTTATCGAGGGGTATCTTACGCGCTCGGAAAAGCTCAGACGCATATTCCTGCTTGTAGACGTCCGCATTGCCGCCACCGATTACGATAAGCAGATGATCAATTATATGCATTATCACGCGTTGCCTTTTACCGTAATAGCCACCAAATGCGACAAGCTCTCGCGTTCGGCGGCGGCGACGGCGGTAATGCGCCTGTGCTCGGGACTGGCTGTAGGGCGCGACGATATTATTCCCGTATCGTCCGCCGACGGCACCGGAAGAGATCGGGTGCTGAAGATTCTCGATTCGGTCGTCGATACATACGCTACTTAAAAAAATAACGGACTCCGTAAATGCGGGATTATTCCCAGAGCCGGAAATAATCCCGCCGCTTTTTCCGTGCCGTCCGTCGATTAATAACGACGTCGCTTAAAATCCGACTAACGAATTTCCGCTCTACATTTAAGCGTGCCGCAATGTACCTGAGCAAGCGTTCCTTAATAACTTACTGCAGTAAGCGCGCCGCAATAACCGAACAGATCGACGCCAGCGGCAAACGCAAACGCTTTTTATTCGTTGCGAAAGGGCTGTGCTGCTCAGGTTTCGGTCAAACGGCCATAAGCGCGCTTAAGCTTTGCGTTTACGGCGCGATTTTATTGAATTTAACGGGAAAAACGTTTGACAAAAGCCGATAAATATAGTAAAATAAGTGAGCATTTTCCGATGCGGTTTTTTTGTGTGCCGACGTTAGCCCCGTAGCGCGCGAATCCGTGTCAGACGGCAGCGGCGTGAAACGTTACCGTCACAAGTAAAATCGAATATTACAGAGGTAATACAATGAAAACATTTATGGCTAATGAACAAACCATTGACCGCAAATGGTACGTTGTGGACGCCACGGGTATGCCTTTGGGCAGACTTGCAAGCCAGGTAGCCGCGATCTTGCGCGGTAAGAACAAGCCGACGTTCACACCCAATGCGGATACGGGCGATTATGTTATCGTCCTCAATTGCGATAAAGTGGTTCTGACGGGAAAGAAGCTCGAGAAGAAAATCAAGCGTCATCACACCCTTTACATGGGCGGCATGAAGGAAGTCAAATACGACAAACTCATGGCGGAGAAGAGCGATTGCGCGGTTTACGACGCCGTTAAGGGAATGCTTCCCAAGAATTCTCTCGGCAGAAAGATGCTCAAGAAGCTGCGCGTCTATAAGGACGGAGCGCCCAGACACGAGGCTCAGCAGCCCGAACCGTATAAACTTCAGACGAGGTATTGATCAATGGCTAAATCCGTTTCTAAGAAAAAATTACAGTTCTGGGGTACCGGCAGACGTAAGAAAGCCGTTGCCCGTGTACGTCTTGTGCCCGGTACCGGTACGGTTTCGATAAACAAGCGCACGATGGACGAGTATTTCGGACTCGACACGCTTAAGCTGATAGTCAATCAGCCGCTGGTCGAAACCGGCAACGTAGGCAAGTTCGACGTTATAGTCAACGTGAAAGGCGGCGGATATACCGGTCAGGCCGGAGCAATCAGACACGGCATTTCGAGAGCGCTGGTCGAAGCAGATCCGATGACGAAGCCCGCGCTTAAAAAAGCAGGGTTCCTGAGCCGCGATTCACGCATGAAAGAAAGAAAGAAATACGGCTTGAAAAAAGCGAGAAAGGCGCCTCAGTTCTCGAAGAGATAAGACGCGTGGAAAACTCTGCAAAACGTTTTTGCGGAGTTTTTTACTTAAAAGTGCATTTAGGAGACAACCATGTTTAAGCCCGTAGCCGACAGCCACACGCATACCGATTTTTCGCCCGATTCCGAAACGCCCGCCGAGCAGACCGTTCTGCAGGCGATAAGGCTGGGTCTGAGTCACATAGCCATAACGGATCATTTCGATCCCAAACATCCCGAAGATTATGTAGGGATAGAAAATCCGCGTTTATATGCCGACACGATCAAAGCGCTCAAGCAAAAGTACGAAAAGCAGATATACGTTTCGGTAGGAGTCGAGATAGGATATACTCCTTTTACCGAAGCGCTCGCTCATGATTTTTTCGTCAATCCGGATATAGAATATATTATAAATTCGGTTCATGTAATTTCCGGCTATGACGGATACAACCCGGCGTTTTATGCCGGGAAATCGCGCGATCAGGCGTATAACGAATATTTTTCCACCGTGCTTGACAGCGTGAAGGCGGATTACAGATACGACGCGGTGGGGCATATAGGCTACGTCGAAAGACGCGCGCCGTATGAGAACAGACGCATAGTCTACGAGGAATTCAAAGAGTATATAGACAAGATCTTCGACGTGATCATTTCGCGCGAAAAGATTCTCGAGCTGAATACAGCCACTTCCGTCCCGGGACTGGTGTGTATGCCTGCGCCCGAGCTTGTAAAGCAGTTTTATAAGCGCGGAGGCAGACTCATTACGCTCTCTTCCGACGCGCATAATTTAGAGCGTATAGCCGAAAATTTTCAGGCGGCGGCCCAAGTCGCGGCAGACGCCGGCTTCAGATATTTTACCGTCAAGGAGAACGGGAAATTCCGTTTCATTAATATTTAGTGGAGATAGTTGCTACCAAAAAAGAATACGCAAAGTCTCTTGACGCGGCAATCGGTTCGGTTGCGGCGGAGGGGATATATCTTGCGGGAGATACCGGCTTCGGCGCCGAAGAGACATACCGGTTCATTTGCGACTGCATAGCGGGCGGGTATCCGCAGCTGCTGCTTGTCGAAGGCGAGTCGGTGCTCGGCTGGTGTGATGTCGTGCCCGACGAACGCAGAGGACACGGCCGTCTGGGGATCGGTCTGATCAAACGCGCCCGCGGTCAGGGCTGGGGCGAAAAGCTGATGCGCGAAACGCTCGAGCTAGCTTTCCGGAGGTTCAGAGTAGTAGAGCTTTGCGTGCGCGCCGATAACGCCAGAGCGATCGCGCTTTATACGAAGATCGGATTTGAGGCGTATAACCGCAGAAAGCCGATGCCGCTGTCCGGCTTTTTCGGCGGGAAGCGTATTCACATGAAGCTCGCCAGGCGACAGTATTTAAAGGCGGCCAATGCATGATATATATTATTGCGTGCATACTTATTATAATACTTTTGCTACCGTTTGTGTACTCGCTACCCGGCTTCGTGTACGGCAGGCAGGCGTCCAAGCTGAAATTTTTCAAAAAAATATCTCCGCTGTTTTTCTGGCTGCTTTTCATATTCGGGTTGGCGTTTTATTTTGCGTTTTTTCTCACTTTGCTCAAATCAATCTCTCCGCTTACCGAAAAGAGCGTTCGGCTGCTGGTGGGCTGCAGCGTCGTCTTTATATGCGTTGTTTTTTTCTTGAGAGTAATTCCCGTCTACTATGACGAGGAACACGACGCGCAGTCGAAAAAACGCTATGTAAAAAGCTTTTTTATAGAAACGTTTTGGATTCTCCTGTTTACCGCGGCGTTAGAGACGGTTTCGTTCAATTTTTACGCCTATATGATCTCGGGTGCCGTCGGGGCGGTGCTCTTAGGCGTGCGCATACATAAGCTGATTGTTTTAAGAAGAAAGCATAAAGGTGAAGATAATGACGGCGGAAAATGAAACGTGCTGTTTTACCGGTCACCGTACCGGCAAGCTGCCGTGGGGCGGCAACGAGAGCTCACCCGAATGTATATCGTTCCTGACCTCGCTGAGGATCCAGCTGGTGAGACTGATAGCGCTGGGGTACAGGCATTTTATTTGCGGAATGGCGCTGGGCGCGGACTTGCTTTTCGCCGAAACGGTCGTCCAGCTAAAAAAAAGCTTTACCGGCATTACGCTGGAGGCGGCAGTTCCGTGTCCGGAGCAGACCGAGCAATGGACTCCGGCGCAAAAAGCGAGATACGAGGCCTTACTGGCAAGGTGCGACGCCGTTACGGTAGTTTCTCCCAAGTATACGTCCGGGTGCATGATGAAACGCAACCGTTATATGGTGGACAAGTCGGCTGCCGTGCTGGCGTATTGCCGATCTGGCTCGGGCGGTACGGCCGCTACCGTTCGCTATGCGACCGACAGAAATAAGTCTGTAATAAAATTATAAAAATTTTATAAAAATGCCTGAAAACGGTTTACAAGTGCATTGAAAATACATATAATATTGGCAACTGTGGCCTTACGGAGGGAATAGCATGAAGAGAGACGCGAAAAAGCCTGTTTATGTGCTTTGCCCGCGATGCGAGCTTAATTATATTAATGAAAAGGAAAAGATGTGCAACGTCTGCAAGGCCGAACTGGGCTTGCTTGCACCGGACACGCTGCTCCCCGACGAGGAAGAAGCGGGCGTCGAACGTATTTGTCCGGTTTGTCATATAAATCTGCTCGGCGACGACGAGGACATATGTTTTGAATGTCGCAAAGAGCGCGAGGAGCGCGAAGCCGCTACCAAGGAAGACGATACATGGGAGTATTCCGACGACGAATTGCCCGAACAGCCCGTTTCAGACGAGATAGAGATTCTGTCGCTAAGCGATCTGGCTGACGAGGAAGAGGAAGAAGAGGAAGGCGAGGACGAAGAGGAATATAAAGAACCCGACGACTTTGATTACGACGTAGATCCCGACGACTTTGAGGAAGACGACGAGGAAGAGGACGAGGACGATGAAGAAGAATAAGGAATAAAGCTTATCAGCTACAAAGGCGACCGATCGAACGGTCGCCTTTTTTATGCCGGCAACAGCTATAAAAACCCCATATTGGCCTTATAACGAATAAAAAAACGCTGTAAAGCGCATAATCGGAGCAGAGGTGATCCCGTTTATGCGCAAAAAAGCAATGAGTATAACCGAAGCAAAAGAATTCGTTTCGTCATACGTCGGGGTGCCGATAACGGTTCATGTAAACAAGGGTCGCAAAAAGATACTGCGCTACGAAGGGGAAATAACCGATCTGTATCCGGCCGTTTTTACACTTAGAATTCATAACCTGAAAAATACGGACACGATGTCGTGTTCGTATTCGGACGTTATTTGCGGCGATATAAGGATACAGGCGCAGCCGCGCAACCAATAAAATTTTTTTTAGAATAATCGGGCAGTCTCCGTAATAAAATATACTGTTTACAAAACAGCATTTTATTTTGGAGGCTCTTTTTTATGGGTAACGAAACGGTTTACGATGTGGCGGTCATTGACAACCGCAGACGGGTGGATTCCGCGCAGACTGTGGTGGAAGCAAGGCTCGCCGCCGACGGTGAGATAGGCAAAGTGCTGTCGGTATCGGCGACCGCCTCGGTTTATCCGGCCGAAACGCTTAACGGCGAAGCGCGGTATCGCGGCAAGGTGAGCTATAAGGCGCTGTATCTGGACGGGAACACGCCCAAATCGCTCGATTATGTGTCGGAATTCTCCGGAGCAATCCTGTCCGACAGGGTAAAAACGGGAACGGTATGCTCGTTCGGCGCAGAGCTGCTGGATATCGACGTATCCGCGGTAACCAATACCGAGATAAAGGCTGCGGCAGTCGTCGAGGTTACGCTTACCGTAACGGAGAGTGAAAACGTCAGATATCTCTCGCACGGCGGCGACAACGTGTACACTCGTGACGAGCGGCTGCTATGCCAGTCGCAGACGGCAAGTGTGAGCTCCGTATTTACCGAAACAGACGAGATAGAGAACGCCAACGTAAAGAGCGTGATTTCGGCGGAAGCCAGGGTTATCGCGTTCAAACGCTCCGCAACGGACGACGCCATAGAAATTTCCGGCGAAGCCTTATGCGATCTTGTATGCGAGGGCGAAGACGGGCTGATAGTCAGCTACCGTTCGGTGGCGCCGTTTACCGAAATCATAGCCGCTCACGGAGTGACTGCCGGCGATACGGTGATTGCAGACGTCGTGCTTGACGGCGTGAGAGTAAATCTTACGGAAAGCGAGGGGGTATCCGTCGAGATCGTTTACGAGATGAGCGCATCGGCGTGCGCCTTTACCGAAAATACCTTCTCTGCCGTAACTGACGCCTTTTCGGTGGAA
>CASFJH010000073.1 GCA_949294845.1 uncultured Bacillota bacterium
AATTTCAAAGATTTGGAAATGTGGTTTTTACCATGGGATAGTCCTACAGAAATGGAAACAGTTTTAATTAATGAATTTAAGTCGCGGCATAAGAGATTGCCGTTTGCAAATCTTAAATGTTAATTACATAATAATATTCATTTTAGGTTACCACCGCTCCGCCACCAATGAATAATACGAACTCTGAAAACGGGTTCGTATTTTTTTGCCATTGATTATTTCGGCATAGTCACGTTTGCGCTGCTGCTGAACGAGGCGCGTGCAAACAGGCGCCGCAATCGGATTTTTCATACAGACTTTTTGCGCTTGCGAGCGGAGCCTTACATTTTGCGCCCGATCGCCGGTCAGCCGCCCAGATAAGCGCCGTTAAGAAGCAGTTTTTCTCTTAACTCCGCGTAAGGAACGTTTTTTACCGCCACGTTTTTCTTGACGGCAACGGAAGCGGCAATTCCGGTCGCCTCACCCATTGCAAAGCATGGCGGCATGACTCTTACTGCAGCAAGCGCCGCACGGTCGGCGGACAAGCACCTGCCTGCCGCCAGAACGTTGTCGCAATCCTTAACCACCAAAGCGCGGTAAGGAATCGTATATACGGCGTCGTCTTTAACCGGAAAATAATCGACATGATCTTTACAGTGAATATCTATTGAATTGGCGCAGTGGCAGACGGCGTCTTCGAAGATAACGGAGTTTTCTATATCCTTTCTGCACATGATGTATTCGCCGACAATGCGTCTCCCCTCACGGATACCTATTTCGGCAGCCGATTCCACAAGCTCGGCGTTTTTACACTGAGGAATATGTTCCCGTAAAAATTTTACAAGCTTGTCTATCATTACCCGTTGAGAAATTTCGGCGTCAGTCGTTTGCTCGGCATCGTGCTGATCGAACGGCTCGTCCTCCTGCGCCATATTGACATGCCACTTTTCGCCCGGACTTTTAAATATCCTTAATTTAAGCGTTCCGCACGGAAAGTCACCGTTTTTCCGACATTCGGCGATTTCGCGCATATAATAGCGGCTTTCCTGCCGCACGGCTTGCCGGTTTCCCCAATATGACGTCTTATATCGGATTGTTTCGCCGCGAGCGAGGCTGCACGCCTTCGAAATACAGGCGCGCGAACGGAAAACAAGGCGGAGACAGCCCGACGGTATGAGTATTGAAATAATGTGACGCCTTACGCTATATCCTGTCCGCCACAACGAGCAAGCCCAGAACCGGAACCGCGCGGCTGACTACAGTTTCTTCGCCTTGCGTTCTGTATTCCGCCGGCTGAATTATGCTTTGTACTGTCGGGTAATTTATTCGTATCGGAAATCTTTATAATATTGCGGGCATAAGCGGCGGTCTGCTTTATGCTGCGGGCGGCGCCTGACCGGAAGAGTCGGACGATGATTGCGGACAGTATTTTTTTAAGGTTTTGAAAAGCGACGCGCAGAGTACGAATCCCGCCAATATTCCGCTCAGCGCGTCCACTGCCGGCTCGGCCCAGAAAGCGGAAAAGCTGCCGTATCTGAGCGGAAGCAGCGCCGTAAGCGAAATTATGGCAATTTTACGGAAAAGCGATAAAAACGTAGCCGGTCCTATCGTTCCAAGCGCGATGAGCAGATCGACGGCGACGTACTGAACGGAAAGTATTATTATTCCGGCGGTATATACGCGCATACCGCTGACCGCAACTGAGCTTACCGCAGCGTCGTCTGAAAATATTTTTACGAAATAATGCGGCAAAAACTGCGACGAGACGGTCATGACCGCGGTAAAAACGATACAGACGATAATCGCGTCGACCACCGCGCGCTTTACCCTTTGCGCTTTACCGGCGCCGAAGTTATAGCTTACTACGGGCTGACAAGCCATTGTAAGGCCGCCCATCGGTAAAGTGATAAGCTGCATATAACTGACTACTATAGTGGCTGCCGCGACGTATACGTCTCCGCCGCCGGTATTCTGCAGCATGGAGTTGAGCACGATAAACAGAACGCTGTCCGTAGCGATAATGACAAAGGGCGAAAATCCGAGCCGCATGACTTTTAACATTATTTTTAACGACAGCCGCTGAGGCTTGAGCTTTACAGTGGCTTTTTTACTGAAAACAAGGAAAGCGACAGCCCATACGCACGAAAAGAACTGCGCGATAACCGTCGCAATCGCAGCGCCTTTCGCGCCGAGAGAAAGGCCGAATATAAACACCGGATCGAGCGCCACGTTTATAACGGCGCCGGTCACGACCGTTCCCATTGCCGTTTTGGAAAAGCCCTGCGCCGTAATAAAATTATTGAGTCCCACGCTGAGCAGCGCGAATACGCTGCCGAAAAGATAAACCGTTACATAATCGTCCGCATACCCGACAGTGTCGGCGCCGGCCCCGAACGCGAAAAGCAATTGCCTTTTAAATATAAGGAAAAACGCGGTTAGAACGACCGACACCGCAATAAGCGCGAAAAAGCAGTTAAACAGTATCTTTTCTCCGGTGGTTCTGTCTCCTGCGCCCAGCTTCATTGCCAGCAGCGGCGCTCCGCCCAGCCCGAGCAAAAAGCTGAAGCTGGTAATCAGCGTTACTATCGGACCGCAAACGCCCACACCGGCAAGCGCCAACTCGCCCTCCGCCATTCTGCTTATGAATATTCTGTCGACTATGCTGTAAAGCACATTGACGAGCTGCGCCAGCATGGAAGGAATGACCAGCCTTAATATCAGCGGAAACATTCTGTCGTTTCCGAGATCGTTAATTTTTCTTACCCTGTTTCCTGCCATAAGCTCAAAGCAGCAGATTTATCCTCATGCACATTATACAACTTTTTAAAATGAAAATCAACGGATTTAACTGCTCCGCGATTAAGCTGTAAAAACGCGCTAAAACGCGACGTATTCGCCTGATCGCCTAAATACCTCAAAATCCGAAGATTTTTTTTACAAACGCGCGTTGAACGGTTGTTCGCTTATCGTTTTAGTGCTATAATTACCGCAGTAACCGCGACAGCCCGGACGCTGTCCGCAATGCCAATCTGTTTCATAAAGGCCGCGCACGAATATGTCTCCGGAAAAAATCTCCGATTCTATCAAAAACCGTATCGACCGCCGTCTTAAAGAGTCGGCGCGGCTGGCCGATACGGGCGTTTTGACCGATATTTTCGACCGTATAGGTTTTCGGCGCAGTCTGACCGGCTACGCTACAATGATAAACGCCGCGCGCGAATACATGGCGGTCGATACCGGCTCGATGTGCCGCACGACGTATAAAACCGTAATATGCCGTATTTCCGGCAGATACAGCGTGAGATGGACTGACAATCAGCTGAAATATCTTTTAATATCGGCGCAAAAGTCGGGCAAATTTCGCAATTTCGGGCGCCTTATCCAAAGCTATAACGGAAATACGGTCGACTCAAGAGAAACAAACGGCATGACTCCGGCCGAATTTCTCTCGCTGTTAAGAGCAATCCTTTACTCCCGATCGTTGCAAACCGAATCTACAAATTCCGACTGACGCTTTAACCGAAACAACGCCGCGAAAAGATCGTTTCGCGGCGTTTTAATCTGTTATTGCGGCTCGTCTTGTATCCGTCGCGTTTCCGTCACGCCGATTCGGATTGTACCCAGTCGTCCAAGCGCTTAATACTGCCGTCGGCTAAAGCGTTTATCGCGGCTCTGTCCTTATCCGAAAACCTGTCGTATACGGCTATCGTCTCTATGCCGGCGTTCTTTGCGGACTGCACTCCGACGAGCGAATCTTCAAAAGCGAGACATTCGGCCGTCTTAACGCCCAGAGCTGACGCCGCCGCGATATAAACCTCGGGCGACGGTTTGCGTTCGTCGACGTCCTCGCAGGTAAAGACCGCTTTGAAATACCTGTCTATCGCAGCTTTACGCATAATGTTCGCGTTGCGCGTTCTGTAAACTTCCATATTGACGCGGCGCGTAGTGGAAGCTATCGCCAGGAGAAAGCCCTTGCCGTACAACTTTCTTACGGCGACGTCCGCGCCCGGTTTATAATCGACTCTTTCCAGCATTTCGAGCGAAACGCGATAACGTTTTTCGCGTATCTCTTCGGCAGTCAGATTCCAGCCGTACAGTTCTTTTAAATACGCGCAGTATGAATTGTAAGGATCGGCGTCGAAAGCGAACCTTTTGAGCGCATCGTCGCGTCTTTTCTGAACGTCGCCGACGTCCTTACGCTCGTCGCGGCACAGCGCGCGTATGAGCGCTGCGTCGACGTCGTTCCACATTCCTACCGAATCTATGAGCGTGCCGTCAAGATCGAATATAACGGCCTTCTTCCCATCTAGCGCGGACACGGCGGGCGCTTACTCCCACTCTATCGTTCCGCAGGGCTTGGGCGTAAGATCGTACAGCACGCGGTTGACGCCCGGAACTTCTCCGGTAATACGCGCTGTAATGTGCTGCAGCAGCGAAAAAGGAATATCCTCCACCGTGGCGGTCATGGCGTCGACGGTGTTTACGGCGCGTATAATGACCGGATACGCAAACGTGCGCGCGCCGTCCTTAACGCCCACCGAGCGGAAATCGGGCACGACGGTAAAATACTGCCAGACCTTGCCTTCGAGCCCGTTCGCGGCGAATTCCTCGCGCAGAATAGCGTCCGACTCGCGGACTATTTCCAGTCTCTCGCGCGTTATCGCGCCCAGACAGCGCACGCCCAGTCCCGGACCGGGGAACGGCTGTCTGTAAACCATGCCGTCGGGCAGGCCGAGCGCTTTACCGACTACGCGAACCTCGTCCTTATACAGGAACTTGAGCGGCTCGACGAGCTCGAACTTTAAGTCGTCGGGCAATCCGCCGACGTTGTGGTGAGCTTTGACCCCGCCGCTCTCTATGATGTCGGGATAAATGGTGCCCTGCGCGAGAAATTCGATGCCCGACTGCTTGCGCGCCTCTTCCTCGAAAACGCGTATGAACTCTGCGCCGATTATCTTTCTCTTCTTTTCGGGATCGGCGACTCCTTCGAGCTTTTCGAGAAATCTTTCCGACGCGTCCACATAAACTAGATTGGCGTTCATGCGGTTGCGGAACACCTCCACGACCTGTTCGGGCTCGCCCTTACGGAGCAGACCGTGATTGACGTGCACGCACACCAGGTTTTTGCCGATGGCTTTTATAAGCAGCGCGGCGACTACCGACGAGTCGACGCCTCCCGACAGCGCCAGCAGCACCTTCTTGTCGCCCACCTGCGCGCGTATCGCTTCCGTCTGCTCGGCGATAAACCCCAGCGCCGCTTTTTCGGTCGTTATACGCTCGAGACTTTCGGGCCGTTTGTTGTTATTCATATGTACCTCCGAATCGGTTAATAGCCTGTGAAATTACTGTTTTACCGAAAAGCGCCCAATGCCCGCTCGCGGCCTTGGCGGCAGGCTTACGGCGATTTCCGTTTAACGTCCGACTGTGCTCACTCCCACTCTATGGTCGCGGGCGGCTTACTCGTAACGTCGTAAACTATGCGGTTGATATGCCCCACCTCGTTGACTATGCGTGTGGAAATACGTTCGAGCACGTCGTAAGGAATACGCGCCCAGTCGGCGGTCATGCCGTCGACGCTTGTAACCGCGCGGAGAGCCAGCGTATAATCGTAAGTGCGTTCGTCGCCCATAACGCCCACGCTTCTGGTGCCAGTAAGCACGGCAAAATACTGCCATATGGCTTTATCGAGTCCGGCGGCGGCTATCTCGTCGCGGTAAACGTAATCGGCGTCGCGCAGAATCTCCAGTTTTTCGCGCGTGACGTCTCCTATTATCCTTATCGCCAGGCCGGGACCGGGGAACGGCTGGCGCATGACGATAGACGCCGGCAGACCTATTTCGAAACCGCAGCGGCGCACTTCGTCCTTGAACAAATCGCGCAGCGGCTCGACAATCTCTTTGAAGTCGACTACGGAAGGCAGTCCGCCCACATTGTGATGGCTCTTGATGGTGGCGGAATTGCCCAGTCCGCTCTCGATCACGTCGGGATAGATAGTCCCCTGAACGAGAAAATCGACCTTCCCTATCTTTTTTGCCGCCTCCTCGAAAACGCTTATGAATTCCTTTCCTATTATCTTGCGCTTTTTCTCCGGATCGGAAACGCCCGCAAGCTTAGCGAGAAACCTGTCAGAAGCGTCAACGGCAACCAGATTCATTTTCTGCTCGTCGCGGAAAACGCGCACCACCTCTTCGGCCTCGTTCTTGCGCAGCAATCCGTGATCGACGAACACGCACACGAGGTTGGGGCAAGCCTTATGGACGAGCATTGCGGCAACCGCGCTGTCCACTCCGCCCGAAAGCGCGCACAGAACCTTCTTATCGCCTATTTTCTCCCTGAGCGCGGCGACGGCAGCCTCGGCAAAACCGCTCATCGTCCAGTCTCCTGCGGCGCCGCAAACACCGTAAAGAAAATTCCTCAGTATGTCCATACCCTTTTCGGTGTGCATAACCTCGGGATGAAACTGCACGCCGTACAGCCTGCGCTCGGAATTCTCAAGCGCAGCGACCGGACAGGTGTCCGTAGTCGCCGATACCTTAAAGCCCGCCGGAAGCTTTTCGATATAGCAGGTATGGCTCATCCAGCAGACCGAAACCTTAGGCAATCCGACCGTAAGCGCGCCCTCTCCGGCTATAAGCTCCTTTTTGCCGTATTCCCTGGGGCCTACCGACACTTTGCCTCCCAGCATATGCGCTAAGAGCTGACTGCCGTAGCAAATGCCAAGAACGGGTATGCCCATACTGAAAATTCTTTCGTCCGGCATGGGAGCGCCCGGCTCGAACACGCTGTTGGGGCCGCCGGTAAATATAATGCCGATCGGCCGTTTTTCCGCTATTTTTTCCGCCGTGACCGAATACGGCAAAAGCTCGCAGTAAACGTTGAGCTCGCGCACGCGCCGCGCTATAAGCTGATTGTACTGTCCGCCGAAATCGAGCACAAGAACCGTCTGTCTTTCCATATAAGCACCAACCTTATCCGATTTACGTTAATCATTATAACACAATCGCGCGGCAAACGCAATCGATACGAGGCGCGAGTAAAATTTATTCGCCGTTTAAAGTACGGTGA
>CASFJH010000074.1 GCA_949294845.1 uncultured Bacillota bacterium
GCGGTGTAGCCTATAAGATACTGAGCGGGCGCGATGACGTAGACGCATTCGCTGTCCGGATCGGGCGACCATGCGTGAACGGCGTAGCTGTCCGCGATGACGGCGGTTCCCGCGGTCAGGCGGTAGCTTATACCGTTAATAGCCACGCCCACCGCGCCGCGCCGCACCGACATGAGCTCCACATGGCTGTGAAAGTGCGCGGGGCAGCCGTGGGTAACGCCTATTTCCAGACTGCTGTTGCGCTCCCGCGTTGTTTCAAACGAACCGTTCATGACATTATTATATCACGGAAAAAGCATAAAAGCAAGATAATGACCGCAAATTTTGGCACAAAAAGCAGCGAAGAAAGGCTTGTTTTATAATTTTTTAAGTTGTATAATGTACATATAACGTTATTCCGTACGGAGGAAATTACAATGATATTATCGGTGCAGATGTATTCGTTGCGTGCCGAGGTGGAAAAAGAGGGGCTTGATAAGGTTCTGCGCAGCGTCAGAGCTTCCGGTTTCGACGGCGTGGAGCTGGCGGGGACTTACGGACTGTCTGCGGCAGAGCTGAGGAAAAAGCTCGACGATAACGGGCTTACCGTTACGAGCGCGCACGTCAGCTGGAATTTGCTTACCGACGACCTGGGCGCATGCGTGGCGGACGCCGAGGCGCTCGGATACAAGGACATTATCTGTCCCGGCATATGGGGCGATGCGATAAAGTCGCCCGACATTTTCGACAGCGTAAACCGTGTGGCCGCAGGAATTCCCGAAGGCTTCCGGTTCGGATATCACAACCACGCGCACGAATTCGAAGGCGGCGATTTTCTCAAGGGGCTTTACGACAACGTGCCGTCGATTATGTTCGAGCCGGACACTTTCTGGCTTAAAGTGGCAGGCAAG
Organism: uncultured Bacillota bacterium; assembly: GCA_949294845.1. Classification (GTDB taxonomy): domain Bacteria; phylum Bacillota; class Clostridia; order Christensenellales; family Pumilibacteraceae; genus HGM11386. Next base: position 891 of record CASFJH010000074.1, read on the forward strand.
GACGTCATAAAGTATTGCGAGACTTTAAACCCCCGCATTATGGCCTTGCACCTTAAGGAACTGTCGGCAAAAGGCAGGGACGACTTCAATCCCGTTCCCGGGGAGGGCGTTACCGGCTGCGCCGACGTCGTCAGGCTCGCGCGTAAGCTCAAGCACGACTATATAGTTCTGGAAGCGGAAAAACTCGCCGTCCCTTATACCGAATATCTCGAGCAGACCGCGCGCTTCGTAAACAGCGTAAAATAATACTTTATAAGGCAAGGGAAGAAAAAATGCTTAATCTGGTGGTTATCGGATACGGCGGCATGGGCGGATACCATGTAAGCCGGCTCAGAAACAATCCTTTTATAAAAGTATGCGGCACATACGACATCGATCCCGAGCGGCAGAAAGCGGCGGAAAAAGCGGGGCTTAAAGCCTATCCGTCCGCAGAAGCCGTGTTTTCGGACAAGACCGTCGACGCGGTGCTGATCGCCACTCCTAACGACGTGCATCCCGGGTATGTGATCTCGGCGGCTGAAGCGGGCAAGAATATTATCTGCGAGAAGCCGGCAGCCGACTCGGTGAAAGAGTTCGACGGAATGTGCGCCGCGGCGGATAAGGCGGGCGTGGTTTTTGCCGTACACCAGAACAGGCGCTGGGACAGCGATTATCTCATGGTAAAAGACATAATCTCCTCGGGCGTGCTGGGACGGCTGCAGCGTATAGAGTCGTCCGTCATGGGCGCCAACAGCATACCGGGCGGCTGGCGCAAGCTCAGACAGCACGGCGGCGGCATGGTTCTCGACTGGGGCGTGCATCTCATCGACCAGCTCTGCGGCATCATGAACGAGCCGATAGAGGATATGTACACTTCGCTCAGCTTCGCGCAGGGATACGAGGTAGACGACGGGTTCACGCTGGAAATGCGCACCAGAACGGCGTCGTATAACTGCCGGGTGGATACCAACGCGTTCATTTCGCTTCCGCGCTGGATGATTTACGGCGAGGACGGAACGGCGGTCATTCGCGACTGGGAGTGCAACGGGCAGATCATAACCGCGGTATACGGCTCAAAGGAAGAGATAGAGGGGATACGGGCGGGCAACGGCTTTACCAAGACGATGGCGTACAGGCCGCACTCCTCGGTCAAGGAGCACTCTCTCCCCGAGAGAAAGGAAAATCCCGACGAGTTTTACAGAAATTTCGCGGCGGCGTGCGCGGGCAAAGAGGAATGCGTCATAAAGCACGGCGAAGTGCGCAAAGTGCTGACCATTATGGAGAACTGTCTCAAGGGCGGTTATATCCGGGTCGACGGGATTTAATCAATCGGTTTCAATGCTTAAAAGCAGGAAATATAAAAAAACAGGAGTGAAACGAAATGAAAAAGTATAAGTACGGTATCGTAGGCTGCGGCGGCATCACCAACGGCAAACACATGCCTGCCATTGCCAAACTGGATGAAGTCGAAATGGTAGCGTTCTGCGATATCATTCCCGAGCGTGCCGAAAAGGCCAATAAGCAATTCGGCGGCGGCAAGGGCAAGGTATTTACCGACTACAGGGAAATGTTCAAGGAAAAGCTGGACGCAGTAGTAGTCGGCACGCCCAACTGCTCTCACTGCGAGATAACCGTGGCGGCGCTGCTCTCCGGCAAGAACGTTATCTGCGAAAAGCCTATGGCGATGAACTACGAGGAAGCCAAGCAGATGATTGCCGCGCGCGACAAGAGCGGCAAGGTGCTGACGATAGGCTATCAGAACCGCTACCGCCCCGAGTGCCTCTACCTTAAGCAGGAGTGCGAGGCGGGCACCTTCGGCGACATCTACTATGCTCACGCTCAAGCTATCCGCCGCAGAGCGGTTCCTACCTGGGGCGTGTTTATCGACGAGGAAAAGCAGGGCGGCGGTCCGCTTATCGATATAGGCACGCACGCGCTCGACCTTACGCTGTTCATGCTCGACAACTACGAGCCCGACTACTGCGTAGGCACGACTTACCACAAGCTCAACAAACAGACGCAGACGGGCAACGCCTGGGGCGACTGGGATACCGAGAAATTCACGGCAGAGGACAGCGCGTTCGGCTTCATCGTCATGAAGAACGGCGCGACGATTTACCTCTCGTCCAGCTGGGCGCTCAACACGCTCGACGTGCGCGAAGCGGTAACCGAGTTTTCGGGCACCAAAGCCGGCGCCGATATGCGCGACGGTCTGCGTATCAACGGCGTGAGAAACGGCAGACAGTACGTTCTCAAGCCCGACTTTCATGCGGGCGGAGTCGCTTTCTTCGACGGCGCCGCGGGCAACGATCCCGCCGATCTTGAGGCGGCCAGATTCCTTGCCAGCATAAAGGGCGAGGCCGAGCCTTACATCAAGGCCGAGCAGGCGGCTACCGTTACGAGGATTCTCGAGGGCATTTATATTTCGGCAAAGACCGGAAAGCCCTACAAATTCTGAGAGGAGCGTAAAAAATCATGAAATTAGGCGTATTCAGTCCCGTTCTCGCCAATATGAGCTTGGCGGACGCCTTGAAATATCTGTCCGGCCTCGGCGTGGAAATGCTGGAGCTGGGCTGCGGCGGCTTTCCCGGCAAGGCGCACGCCGACGTAACGGAGCTCGACAAATCGGAAAAGAAGAGAAAAGAGCTCAAAGACCTGTTTGAAAAATACAATATGGAAATTTCGGCGCTGTCGGTTCACGGCAACGGCGTGCATCCCGTGCCCGAGATAGCAAAAACGGCTACGGACGAATTCGCCGCCGCGTGCCGCGTCGCCGAAAAGCTCGGCGTGCATCACGTCGTTACCTTTTCCGGCTGCCCCGGCGACGGAAAGGGCGATAAGCCCAACTGGGTAACCTGCCCGTGGCCCAACGACTTTTCGGAAATTCTCGATTACCAGTGGAACGAGGTTCTCATCCCGTACTGGAAAGAGCAGGCCAAGATAGCCGAGGATCACGGCGTAAAAATCTGTCTTGAACTGCATCCCGGCTTCTGCTGCTATAATCCCGAAACCCTCATGAAACTGCGCGACAATACGAGCAAAGCGGTCGGCGCCAACGTCGATCCCTCGCATTTGTTCTGGCAGGGCATCGATCCTGTGGCGGCAATACGCTATCTGGGCGACGCGGTTCACTACTTCCACGCGAAGGACACCGCAATCGACAAGTACAATACCGCTATCAACGGCGTGCTTGACACCAAATCCTATGCCGACGAAGCGCACCGCTCGTGGATCTTCCGCTCGGTCGGTTACGGCATGGGCAAATGGAAGGATATCGCTTCGGCGCTCCGTCTGGTCGGTTACGATCACGTTATGTCCATTGAGCATGAGGACAGCCTCATGACTCCCAAAGAGGGCCTCGAAAAGGCGATCGCCTGCCTCAAGGAAGCCTTGATCCACGAAAGCAATACCGGCGATATGTGGTGGATTTAAGCCGCCGCCGTCCCGATTACATCGTCTCCGGAGTTTAGCTCATTCTCCGGCAGCCGACAGACAGATGAGACGAGGTATAATCCGCGGACGCAATATAAAAAATTCCGGTCTCCGTACCGGAATTTTTTATATCCGCCGCCGCATGAGCCGAGCCGCCGCATGAGCCGAACCGCCGCATGACTGGCCGACGGCGGCAGCAGGCGGTATAAAGAAAAGGGCGGACGGGGAAAAGCGCTTGATAAGCCGGCGGCGGGCGTATATAATTGGGGTGCAGAAACGGACAAAGGTTGCGAACGGATAGAGGTGGGGGAAAGATGGAAAGAGCAATAACTAAAAGGGCAATAACTGTTTGTATAGCAATGTTGTTCTGCTGCCTGCCGTTGTTCTGCTGCAGCGCGCGGAATGAGGAAAACGGCAGAGAAAACGGCGGAAGCGAGTATATGTTTGAGATCACGCAGGATAAAAGCGTTTTAAAAAAGGGCGGAACGGCGACCGTTACTGTGAGCGAACTGAGCAAAGACGGCGAGCCGCAGGAAAAGACGATTGTCTGGCATAGCAGCGACGAGGCGGTAGCGGTCGTTACTGGCGGAACGGTTATCGCGGTAGCGGCCGGTACGGCGGAAATATACGCGGAATTTACCGAAAACGGCGACGCGGTTCGCAGCAACTCCGTTACGATAGACGTATACGAAACCGCGCAGACGATATACATAACGGACCCACGGCAGGTCAATTACTACGGCCGCAACGTTTTCGGCGAGTCGGCCGTCACTTTGCAGAACACCGCATCGGCGTTCGAGGTGCGGTTTATCGGGGAATCGCTCAAAGCGCAGCTTGCGGCTTCCGGCCCGGGCGTAAGGCTCAGGCTGTACGTTAACGGGGAAGCCGCGGAACAAATGCTCGACGTGGGGACCGCGGCCGCCGAGTATACTCTTGCCGACGGCTGCGACGCGGGAAAGCTCAACGTTATCAAAGCGGTAAAGGTCAATTCCGCCGACAAGGGAACAGTCGTTCTCGGCGGATTGAGCACCGACGGCGAGTTTGCCACGCCGCCTGCAAAGCCGGCGCTTAAACTGGAGTTTTACGGCGATTCGATAACCTGCGGCTACGGAATAAACAATCTGGACGCGGACAATGCGGCCAATGAGGACGGAACGGCGACTTACGC
>CASFJH010000075.1 GCA_949294845.1 uncultured Bacillota bacterium
TCCTTGAACCCGTCGACGGCGCCCTCGAAAGTTTCTTCGGCTATCTCGCTCTTTGCCGCTTCCATGGCGGATTTTACCGCCACGCTCGTTCCCAGCCAGTCCATATTCTGCTTGGCTACGTCGGTCTGGCAGATGTATTTGAGGAACCAGTTGGCGGCCTCGGCGTTCTTCGCGCCGGCCGGTATGATCCAGCCGTCCACCCATACGTTGGAGCCTTCCTCGGGAACGACGTACATGAATTTCTGTCCGCCCTCCTCGGTCATGATGTAACCGGCGTCGCACGACCAGAAAAGTCCGAGCACCGCGTCGGTCTGACCGGAAAGCATCGACTCTTTGCCGTCGTCCACTTCGTACTTTTCCAACAGGGGCTTCTGCGCGAGCAGAGTCGCCTTCGCTTCGGCTATGGTCTGCGCGGTAGCCGTACTGAAAATGGAATCGAGCAACGCCTGATAATGTTCGCCGTACTCGGCGTAATCGTCAGTCGCCTTGAGCTCGGCGCGCTTGTTGTATATCTGCGCAATGGAGTAAGAATCGCGCACCGAATCCTTCATAAGTATCTTGCCGCTGTAATCCGTGCTCCAGAGCGCCTCCCAGCTTTTCATGGCCTCGGCGTCGGAAACCTGTTCGGCATTGTACATTATGCCCATCGTTCCCCACACATAAGGAACGAAATATTCGTTTTCGGGATCCACCGTCACCGCCATTTCCATCAGCCCGTCGTAAAACAGTCCTTCCTGATTAATGTCGAATATCTCGGTGTCTATTTTCTGCGCGTAGTTATTCTCGATCATTCTCTCGGCCATATAATCGGACGGACATACCAGATCGTAATCGGCGTTGCTTACCGTAATCTGAGTGTACATGTCCTCGTTGGTGCTGAACTCGTCGTAATCCACCTTGACGGTCTTGCCGGTCTGCTCCTTATACCACTCTTCGAAGCCCTCGTACACCTCGGGATCCATGTACTCGCCCCAGTTGCGTATGATCAGCTTGTCCTCGCGCTTGGTGCAGCCGGTAAACATTCCGAACGCCGTAACGACGGCAAACAGAACGGTCAGAAAAACTATCGGTTTCTTCTTCATTTTATCAGTCTCCTTAAAATAAAATCAAATTGCTTTTCGGCGGCGCGTTATGCCGCCCATCCGTTTCCGCGGCGAAAGCGCGGATCAGTTTGCTCATTCCGACAAAACGGCGTCCTTTCCCTCTGCGAAAGCCGGCATATCAGTTCGCCTTTTTCTGGGCGTTACGCGCACGGCGGGCGGAAACGACGTTAATGACTATAAGTATAATAAGCACCGCGAAGAATATGAGCGACGACAGCGCGCGCAGTACCGGCTGCACTCCCTTCTTGGTCAGCTTGTTGTATAGATAGGTGGAGATAGTCGAAACGTTGCCGTTGATAAATTTGGTCACCACGAAGTCGTCGAGCGACAGCGTAAAGGCGAGCGCGAAGCCGGATATCATGGCGGGTATGAGCTGCGGTATCAGCACTTTTACCAGCGCTTTGAGCGGCCCGGCGCCCAGATCGAGCCCTGCCTCGTAAAGGTTGGGATTGAGCTGACCGAGTCTCGGCAGAACGCTCATGATGACGTACGGCACGGTAATGAAAACGTGCGCTATTATAAGAGTAGGCCAGCCGGTAGGGATAAACTTAAGCATTACGAACAGCAGCAGGAACGCGATACCGGTAACTATTTCGGCGTTAATCATCGTTATCTGCGTGAGAAAATCCAGGCATTTGCGCTTCCATGTGCGCAGATAAAATATGCCTATCGCCGAAACGGTGCCGAATACGGTGGAAATGAGCGCCGCCGATCCGGCCAGTATGAGCGAATTGCGCACGGCCTCCATAATCTGGCTGTCTGTAAAAACCTTGGCATACAGCTCCAGAGTGAAGCCGCTCCACACGCCGAGCACTTTCGCGCCGGTGAACGAATACACAAACAGCACGAGTATGGGGACATATGTTATCGCCAGCATCAGCCACACGAAGCTGAGGGCAAGAGCTTTTTTTAGTCTGCGGTTCAAAGCACGTTCCCTCCCGCCCCGGTAGGCTGAGCTTTGCCGCCCGACAGCTTGTTTGCAATAAACATGGTAACCGCGATAAGCACGAGCAGTATGAACGAATACGCCGAACCGATATGCCAGCCGGCCTGAGTGCCGAACCACTGATTGATTATGTTGCCGAACATATACGTCGACGTGTCGCCCAGAATATCGCTTATGGCAAAAGTGGACACTGTCGGCATAAAGACCATAAGTATGCCGCTCATTATGCCGGGCAGAGAGAGAGGAAGCTTAACTCTGAAAAAAGTGCCTGCGCTGCCCGAGCCGAGATCGGTCGCGGCTTCGGTGAGACTGTAGTCCATATTGACCAGAATCGTGTACAGCGGCAGCAGCATGAACGGGAAAAAGTCGTAAACCATGCCGATCACGACGGCCGCGTAAGCGTTTTTCAGTCCGATGAGGTCGAGCACAATCTTGATGGCATAAGTGCGCAGCAGCGAATTTATCCACATCGGCAGCACGAACATGAGTATCAGTATCGCCGATTTGTTGAACTTGGACGACGAAAGTATAAGCGCTATCGGGTAAGCGAGCAGCAGACAGACGACGGTCGTTATCGCCGCCACTCCGAGCGATCTGAAAAGCACTTTGATCATTGCCGGCTTGGAAAAGAAATTGACGAAATTGGAAAAGGTGAAGCTGTTGTCTGTGCCGGTAAAGGCGTAAAACACCATTATTCCGAGCGGCACGATAACGAACAGCACGCCGAGCACCGCGTAAGGCATGGCGAAATAAGTGCGTTTGAAACTAATCCTGCGCATCGTCTTCCTCCATCGCCGTAACGGTTATCCTCTCGGGCGGTATCCTAATGCCCACGCGGTCGTCGTTGTCCCACTCGTCCGCGGTATCGACAAAAAAGTCGTTGTCGTCGTCGGTATACACCTGAACCTGATAGTAAGCGCCTTTGTAAAGGCTCTGAGCGATGTTGCCGCCTATTACGCCGTCGCTCTCGTCATCGGTGAGCTCGACCGCGTCGAACGGCACGACGGCCTTTACGCGCGTTCCCTTTTCCAGGCCCGAGGAGTTTATAAACTCGAAATCGCCGCCGCAGATAGCCACCGTGTTTTCGCCGGTCACCTCGGTAATGTATTCGTTTGCGGTACGCAGCTTTTTCATTATGTGTATGCCGTCCGGCTCGATACCAAGCTCGACCGTCCTGCCCACGGCGAACTCGTCGGTGTTCTGCACCGTGAACTCATATCCGTTGGCTTCGATATTCATTTCGTAATATGTGCCCTTAAATACCGACGACAGCACTTTTCCGGTAAGCTGTCCCTTGCCGCTGCCGCCTTTGTAAACGTCTATATCCTCCGGACGCACCACAAGGTCGACCTTCTCATTGCGCGCAAAACCCTTGTCCAGACATTTGAAGCTCTCGCCGCAGAAAACCACGCGGAAATCTTCGGGCATAGTGCCGGAAAGTATATTGGATTCTCCTATGAAGTCGGCCACGAACGCGTTTGCCGGCTCGTCGTAAATCTTTTTAGGCGTGCCGTACTGCTGAATGACTCCGTCCTTGATAACGGCGATATTGTCGCTCATTGTAAGCGCTTCTTCCTGATCGTGAGTAACGTATACGAACGTTATGCCTAGATTGCGGTGCATGGCCTTAAGCTCGGCCTGCATATCCTTGCGCATCTTGAGGTCGAGCGCGCCGAGCGGCTCGTCGAGGAGCAGAACCTTGGGTTCGAGCACGAGAGCGCGCGCAATCGCCACGCGCTGCTGCTGGCCGCCCGACAGCGAGTTGACGTCGCGGTGTCCGTAATCGGCGAGGTTGACGAGAGCGAGCGCGCGCTCGACCTTCTCCTTTATCTCCGCCTTGGTGTACTTGCGGAAAACCTCCTTCGTCCTGCCCTTTTTGTCCACCGAGGTGCCTGCCGGTATCTGCTTGATCTTCAGTCCGAACGCCACGTTGTTGAATACGTTGAGATGCGGAAACAGCGCGTATTTCTGAAATACGGTATTTATGGGGCGCTTATGCGGCGGAATACCGGTAACGTCCTGCCTCTCGAGAATAATCTGCCCCGACGTGGGCGTCTCGAAACCGGCTATCATTCTCAGCAGAGTCGTTTTGCCGCAGCCGGACGGACCGAGCAGCGTGACAAATTCGCCGCGTTTGATGGACAGGTTCATGTTGTCGACGACGGTAATGCCGTCGAACACTTTGCTTACGCCGCGTATCTCTATTATCTTATCGAATTTCTCGTGTAGTTTGCCGTTTTCCATAAAGAACTCCCGTCGGTCGTTTACTAAGTTTAAAAATTCGGAGGACACGAGATCCACAGTATCACCGCTTCACCGTCGCCGTCGTTCTCGATAAAATGCATCTTGCCGCTCCTGAAATAAAAGCTTCCGCCTTCGCCGCAGCGTTCAAGCCGCTTGCCTACCGACACCTTGATACGCCCCTTTATAACGTACCCGAACTCCTCGCCTTCGTGAGGCAGGTCGCGGTTCGATTTGCAGCCAGGCTTTAAGATCATCATTATCGGCTCCATCGCGTTTTTCTGCGATGCCGGCACCAGCCACCGTATTACGCTTTCCTCGGTCTCTTTCTCAAAATAATCGTCCTTCCCGTAAGTCAGGCTGTCGCTCTCCTCCTCCGAAAAGAACTCGCTCAGACTGCTGCCAAGCGAAACAAGTATGTCTTTGAGCGTCGCTATGCTCGGAGACGTAAGGTCGTTTTCAAGCTGCGAAATGTATCCCTTAGTCAGCTCGCAGCGGTCGCCCAGCTCTTCCTGAGTAAGCCCGCGCTCGAGACGCAGTTCCTTAATTTTGGCTCCTATTTCCATGGCATCTCCGCAAATTAGTAATATTAAACTGCCGGTTTAGCGGGTTTAGCATGCGTTAAACTCGAAGTTTATAAATACTAAACAGACAAAACACATCAAGTATATATGCTGACGGATAAAAAGTCAAACGTTTTTAACGTATTTTTTAAAAAGAACTTATTTTGTCCGCTTATTTGATTAAAATACTTTTTGCATAATTTCCCCGACAAAGGATTGCATTTTTTTCTCCGCTGTGATATAATTAAGTAATGATGGTAACAAGAGAGACAAAAAGCGGCGTTTCGGAAGAGAAACGCATGAGAATATTGCAGCTCATTACCGTTGCGGCGGTGATACTTTTCGTACTGCTCATAACCGCGCTCATAACCAATCTGGTAAGGCTCGCCGCATCGAACTCGCGCAAAGAGCAGCTCGAAGCTCAGCTTGCCGCGCTTGACGCCCGGATCGAAACGAACGCCGGTATCATCGAATACCGAAAAAGCTGGGAATACGTCGACGCTTACGCGCGCGAATATCTCAACATGATAGGCCGCGACGAAGAGGCGTTTACCGGCAAATGACGCGCGCGGTCATAGATATTGGAAGCAATTCCGTTCGCCTGATGATTGACAGAGGGCTGCGCCTTAATCCGAAAAAGCTCGCCACCACAAGACTGGGAGGCGGGCTTAATTTAACGGGCGCGATAGACTGTAAGGCTTTCGACGATTCGGTAAAAGCTGTCGCGGAATTTTACCGCGAGGCTGTCGAGGCAGGCGCCGCCGTATTTATATTCGCTACCGAAGCGGTACGCGCCGCTTCCAACGGGCGGCAGTTCTGCGACGAGATAAAACGCGTCACCGGCTCGGAAACCGACGTTATCGACGGCTCGACCGAAGCGCTTATAGCTTACATTGGCGCCGCCGATGATAGAGGCGATTACACCGTTATCGATTCGGGCGGTGCGTCAACCGAGATAACCGTCGGCAGAGACGGCCGCGTCCTGCGCTCGGTAAGCATAAAAACTGGCTCTGTGCGGCTTAAGAGTCTGGGGCCGGACGTCTGTACGGCGCAGTACATAGACGGATTGCTCGCAGACGTCCCCTCCCCGAGAGGAAAAGTCGTCGCCGTAGGCGGAACCGCTACCGCTCTTGCCGCCGCCGATCTTCGGCTCCCCACATACGACCCCTTTAAAATCCACGGCCACATCGTTACCGCTGACGCTCTGGCGCGGCTGATCGGCGAATTTGCCGAAGGCGACATTACCGCACGGTTCCCTGCCGTCACGCCGAGTCGCGCCGAGATACTTCCATACGGAGCGCTGCTCTACCAGAGACTGGTCGCCCGAATGAGTATCGACGGATTCACCGTGAGCGAAACGGATAATTGCGAAGGCTACCTTAAATATCTCGACCTTTGCCGCCGCAACGGCTAAGGCTTGTATAACAGCGTACTGCGGCTGCGGCTCATGTAACAGCGCACTGCGAACCGATCGGCTGCGGCTCATATAAAAACGCCGGAAACGGCGTAAAAATGCGTAACTTAAGCGGGCCGAAAACCACAGTCCGGTTCAAATGCCAAATTCGCGGCAATAACTTTTAACGCGCCGAATACCAGAGCATCAAAAAAACCGTCATCGTAGAGGACGGTTTTTTCTTTGTCCGGCTGTTAAGCCTTAGTCGTGCTGCGCGCCTTGGCGGTCGTGTTTCCGCTCTTAGAGGACGAGCACGCTTTCGTCGAGCGGGCTTTAGTTCCGGCGGAAGCCGAAGCGCCCGTACCCGAAGAAACCGCTTTGGCGCTCGTGTTGCTGCGCAAAGCCGCAGCCTTGGCGGCCGTACCGCGCGCCATCGTAGCTTTGGCGTTTGTGTTACTGCGCGAAGCCGTAGATTTGGCGGCCGTACCGCGCGACGTTGCGGATGTATTGCGCGACGTTGCGGCTTTGGTGCCCGTGCTGTTGCGCGAAGCCGCAGCCTTGGCGGTTCTGCTTGCGGAAGCGGTCTTTGAATTTGCCGAAGCGGACGCGGCGCTCGATTTTTTCGAGGACGTTCCTGCGGCGGACTTGTTGCCCGAGCGATTTGCGCTGCGGACAGAGTTCTGGTTAGCCATCTTACTCTCCTTTGCGGCCGAATTGCCGCAATAATAGTATTTACGCATACCGTGCAATTATACGCGGTGTAACGCCGTGACTCAGACCAATTTCTTTATAAGCTTGAGAAAACTGCCGGCTTCTCCGTCGTCGAGTTTGGAGATATATTCGGTAAGCAGCGCTATGTTGTCGCTGCCGTCAACGACCGACTTCTTATACGGGTTGTAATAAACCACGCCGCGCGCGGCCATGTCGTCCATTACCGCCGTGACTCTGTCCCTGTGATGCGCAAGCATACTGCGGTATTTGTTCTGCAGTCTCAGCGCGAGTTTCTGATCCCCCGCCGCCATCTGAGCTATAGCCGCACGCACGCTCACTCCGCAGGCTTTGGCGGTAAGAATCTTTTCAAGCAGCTCCTTTATCTGTTTTTCGGTAAACAGCTCGAAATCGGCTCTGCGCACCGACACGAGCTTTATCCCGAGGTCGCGGCTGAGCGTGGGAACAAGCTCGAACATTTTAAGCTGGGAATAGTAGTAATTACGCACCGAATTTACCGATCTGCCGCATTTTTCGGCCATTTTGTGGAACGCGCCGTTAAGCCCTTTGCCCGTTTCCGCCGCGCGGTACACGAGGTCGAAAAGCTCTTTCGTCTGAGAAATAGTCCAATTTTTTTCCATATGTGTCACCTCTTACCGAAATAATCGACAGGTATCACGACTTTTATACATACCGCGCAGACAATTTTCATATATATTTTATATGGAATCGGAATTTACCGTTACCGCCGACTTCGAGGCGGTTTATCTTATAAACGGCGCGTTCGCGGAAAACCCCGTTTTTCGTTTCGACTGCGACGACGTCCTTTATATCACCGTCATGCCGCTGTGCGCGTATCTGCTGCCGTATACGGTAAAAATAGTATCGGGTTCGGTGCGCAATAACCGAGAGCTGGCCGTATGCGCAAAAATCGGCGGCGATTACTGCGTAAAATTCACGCCGCGTTACGCTTATATGTACGACGCCGGACGCAAGCCGGAATTGCAGACGGAATCGGCTGCGCCGTGCAGATTTTTCAGGCTCCTTAAAGGCGGAGATATATCGCATGCCAGAGCTATGCTGTCGCCCGAGCTGTCGTCCGGCGTAAGCGACGAAGACCTCGCGGCGTTTTTTGAAGCCTTTTCGTCTATTATAGAGCATAAAGGTCGCTACTACCTTTTAGACGGTAACGACGAGGGAACAGAGTACCGCTTCGTAATGAAACACGGCCTTATAGACAATATAGAAGAATGTGAATGAACTCCGCACACGGCGCACTTGTTACTGTACGACCGAACGAACAAAAACCCGTCGGCAATTCGGACGGCATAAAAAAAGAACGCGTATTACCGCGTGTCCAATAGGGATTTTTTGCGGTAGGTGCTGTCTTTGAAGAGTCAGGCGTGGCGTGATGCCACGCCTTTTCTCATTCTATTTAGTTTTCTTCTCTTAAATGTGCATCGAAGTCAAGGTAAATCTATGGCTTCGACAAAGTTGTAAATAATTTCTATTGTGTGAACGTAATGTCCGTTAACCTTTACTTTTTCGTGAATAATAACCTTGTCCACGAAAGCACGTAAGATTTCAGGCGTTATCTCTTCAAAATCGCT
>CASFJH010000076.1 GCA_949294845.1 uncultured Bacillota bacterium
ATCATTATGCTGCGCTTGCAGCGGGAATTGTCGCAGTAATACTTTTTAAACTGTAAAAATATTTCCTTAAAAAGAATGATTGTACCAAAGAATGGCATCCATTTAGGATGCACTTAAAACCGCTTCAAAAGTTGCACCCCCCTTGATTTTATTGCCTTTTTCGCCGCGGCATCTATTAAGGCGGTACAACACAAACCGAGGATAAGGGCGCGTCATGCGCCCTTTCTTCATGTCTCGGACTTCGGTCATTTGCGTTTTAGTAAACTCCTTTGTAATTTCCGACCGCTAAAATTAATCGGCAGCACTTTTGTGAACGCCGACGTTTAAGACGGCTCCGGAGCAAGAAAGAGTTTTCACTGAAAAGGGGTTGCATTAATCAAAACGCCGTGATATAATATAAGGAATTAAAGCTTTTAACAATCGAAATAACTGGGGTGTTGGACGGCGTTAAGCTGACTCTACCGGATGTTTTTGCGGTATAAGTCAGGAGGAAAGAAACATGAAAAAGATCTGTTTACCGTTGTTGCTGTCTGCTTTGCTGTTTGTCGCCGGACTGGCTGCGTGCGACGCTCGGGGTACTGAGTCGGGACAGACTCAGGAGGATAAGACTTCGTCGGACAGCAGTTTAACCGAAGTCGACGGCGGTTTTTCCTCGCACAGCTGGGGGAACTGGGAGACGGTTTATTCGCCCGACTGCGTCAGGAACGGACTGAAGATCCGCCGCTGCGCCGACTGCGGCGCTTCCTGCGCGGAAATAATACCGGCGCGCGGACACGTTTGCAACGAAGAGAGATTCAATCAGTCGATGCATTACTGCGTATGCGACAGGTGCGGCGAAGAATACGGGGCGGCGGAACATACTTTTTCAGCCGAGGCCGTCTGCACCGGATGCGGATACGTCTTAGACTATACTCTCGGACTGGAATATGCCAAGACGGATGACGGCAAAGCATACCGCGTCACCGGCGACGCAGATATAGGCGGCAGCGTGTTAACCGTGCCCGCCACATACAAAGGGCTGCCCGTTACCGAAGTGGGGGATTACGCTTTCGCGCAAAACGAGGCGGATAAAATCGTATTGCCCGACAGCATACTTAAGATAGGCGTACAGGCGTTCAAGGGCGCTGCCGCGAGTGAAATCATTCTGCCCCGATACATGGAAACGCTCGGCGACGGCGCGTTCGGCAGTTGCTATAACCTGCGCAGGATAACATTACCCGACGGACTGAAGCGCATAGGGAACAGTACCTTCTACGCGTGTATGTCGCTGCGCGGCATCGTCATACCGGACAGCGTTGTGGAGATAGGCTATCAGGCGTTCGATCACTGTTATACGCTTACCGGCATTACGCTCGGCAAGAATGTGGAGAGTATAGAAAACGCCTTTTTGCAGTGCGACCGGCTGCTGGAGGTTTACAACCGCTCGGTACTGCCTGTCGCCGCGGACGGAACGATGAAATTCGGCGGAGTGGCCAGAAATGCCGAAAACGTTTATACGACAGGAAACGGGCACAGCAATTTCTTTGCCACGCAAGACGGAATTTTCTGTTACGAAGGGGAAGACCGCGTGATTCTGCTCGATTATAACGGCGACGGTAAGACGCTGACCGTTCCCGATACGCTCAAAGGGAAGCCCTGCATCCTTGCCGAACACTCGTTTTACGGCGCCGAAAGCGTTGAAAGCCTGAGGGTATCGGGCGGTATAGCCGATATCCCCGACTTCTGCTTCACCAAGATGACCGCTCTTACCGAGGTGACCTTCGCCGAGGGAGTGACAAACGTCGGCAGCTCCTGCTTCAGCGGCGGCGCGCTGACCGACGTCGTTATTCCGGCAAGTCTCGTTTCGATTGCCGGAGACACGTTTGGCAAAAAATTAACTAACGTCGATATATCCGCCGACAATCCGGTATATCTGTGGTCAGGCAACTGCCTCATAGACAAACAGACCAAAACTCTGGTGCTCGGCAATGCGGCAAGCGTTATCCCGTCGGACGGAAGCGTTGAGATCATAGGAGAGCATGCGTTTTCCTATCTGCCCGACTTGCAGACGGAAATTCCTTCCTGCATCAGAACGATAGGAGTGCGCGCGTTTTTTAATAGCGGGCTTTCCGAAATCAGATTGCCCGAGGGGGTAGAGACTGTCGACGCCGAAGCTTTCGCTTGCTGCGCGGGACTTTCACAGGTTTACATACCCTCCTCGGCAAAGACGGTTTGCGTTTCGGCTTTTTATGACTCTCCGGTGGAAAGCATCCGGATAGCAAAGCCTGACGGCTGGATTATCAAAAAGAACTCCGTCGACGAAGGAATCGCCGCGGACGCGGACAGACTTGCCGACGCGGAGACGGCCGCGCAATATTTTAAAGAAACCGAAAGTCTGGCGGACATGTACGCGCGCGCCGCGTGGGTGCAGACAGCTTAATCAGCGTTTATTCTCTGCCTGCTGACTTCGTATGTGCGCGCGGACAGAAGTCCGTCCTTTGCCCACCCTTATACTTTGCGGCGTATGTGTGCGCGTTGCATGGTTGCAGACAGAACAAAGCGGTTACCGGAAGATATGGCGTCTGATGCCGATACGACTCCTGTCAGAAGCCGGCAGAAAAGCCCACGCCTGTCAGGAAGAGCCGGAGCGACAGGCGAATGTAAAAGCAAAGCATGGGCAAATCAGCTTTACCGTCGTTCGTTTACCGGTCGTGCCGCCAGACAGCTTCAGAACGCGAAGGAGTCATTGCTCGGTAATCTTCGGATACGCGCTTTCGGAACAGAGAAGGCGATTGTCCGGTAAATCTGCGAAAAACGTTGGTGAAATAATTGGGATCGGAGAAACCGGTTTCAAACGCAATTTCGCTTATACTCATGCTTGTACTCAAAAGCAATTGTTTGGCGCGGCTGACGCGCAGTTCGGTTATGTAGGCGCCTATCGTTTTTGACGTATTTTGCTGAAACAGATGGCGAATATACGATTTTGAATAATGCAATTCCCGGGAAATACCGTCGAGAGTAAGCTTCCGGGTAAAGTTGTCGCACAGAAAATTTATTATTTCGGAACAGACAGAGACCGGTCTTTTGTTGGCCGATTCCGGAGTGAGCAGATAGAGCAGCTCGAACATACGGCAAAGAGGCATAACGAGCGCGCGAACCTTTTCGAGCGGCGGAACTTCCGAAGAAAGGCTTTTTTCGTAAAACAGCAACAGCTTGTCCGCGTCTGCGCCCAAGCGCGAGGCGGCGCCGATAACGCGATTTTTTGCCTGCGGCAAATGACCGCGGTATCCCGATACGCTTATAAAGGCAAGCTTTGCTCCGGCGTGAGTTACCGGAAAGACAAATTCCTCCACGCCCGCCCAGCAAACGCCGTAAAAGGGCGTTCCGTCGCCGTGCTCCAGAACGGCGAACTGCTTGTTTACGCATTTGCCAAATGCGTCCGGATCGGCTTTAATCGCTTCGCAGTAGCGATTGACGTGCGCGTTATACGGCTGAAGATAATGGCCGTATACGGCGAATTTACATGACAGCTTGCATACCGATACCTGAAGCCCCATAGGTCCGCGAAGAAAGTCGATATAATCGGCAATTTGCTTTATCAGCTCTTCGTTCATGCTTGCAGTATACCATATAGCTTGCGCAGATGTCAAAGTTTGAGGCCGTAAAGGGACATATTTTATAGATTTTAAGTCATATAGCATATTGCCGTTTCTGTAAAAAAGTGCTATTATTAATCAGGTCGTCCCGATAGCGGATATAGCGCCGCAAAGACAGAAGCGCGCTTGCACGAAGTCGCGACATGTCGCATGACAGTCCGCGCCCGAGGACGGAGAAAGGAAAAAGCGGAGGACATAAAATGCCTTACGAGGAGCAGATAAGAACCCGCCTGTGTGTGATAGGCGGAGGCATGGCCGGCATTTGTGCGGCGGTTGCGGCCGCAAGGCGAGGACTGAGCGTTGTGCTGATAAGCGACAGGCCAGTGCTGGGCGGTAACGCGTCAAGCGAGGTGCGAATGTGGATAAGAGGCGCCGCAAATCTGTTTCCGGCTTACCGCGAGGGCGGAATAGTTGAGGAGATTGCGATGCGCAATACGCGGTTCAATCCCGAAATGAATTACGCGCAATGGGACGGCGTGCTGTACGGCATAGTTACCGCCGAGAAGAATCTGCGGCTGATACTTAACGCGACCTGCTTGGGAGCAAGCGTTTCGGGCAACCGTATAACCGAGGTGGAATGTTGGCAGCTGACTACATATAAGAGGATAAAGGTTTACGCCGATTATTTTGCCGATTGCTCCGGCGACAGCATACTGGCCGAATTTACCGGAGCGCAGATTATGAAGGGCAGGGAAGGTCACCGGCTAGGCGAAAAATCCGCCGTCGAAGGTCCGGACGAAAAGACGATGGGAAACAGCTGTCTTATACAGGCTCGCGAGACCGACAGACCGGTAGCGTTCACGCCGCCGCCTTTTACCGCAAAGCTTACTTCGGAGCAGTTCAGGTACCGCATGGATACGGCAAATCCGCTAAGCTACCGCGACGACAATTTCTGGTGGATAGAGTTGGGCGGAGAACGCGACACGCTGAGAGACGCCGAGGAAATTCAGCGCGAGCTGATAGCGATCGCATACGGCGTATGGGACTACATAAAAAACAGCGGAAAATTCGACAGCGCCAACTGGGAGCTTGACTGGGTAGGATACCTTCCGGCCAAACGCGAAAGCCGGCGTTACCGCGGCGACGTCGTGCTGACGGAGAACGATATTACTGGAGGAACGGCGTTTCCCGACGAGGTCGCTTACGGCGGCTGGCCTATGGACGATCATAATCCGCTCGGATTTGCTTCGGCTGCGCCTCCTAACCGCAACATAATACCGCCGGCCCCGTACCCCATACCTTATCGCAGTCTTTACAGCGTGAACATAGCCAATCTGTGGTTTGCCGGCCGCAACATAAGCGTTTCGCATATCGCGCTGTCCTCCACCCGCGTTATGGCCACCTGCGCGGCGACGGGGCAGGCGGTCGGAACGGCATGCGCAATCGCGGCCGCGTATTCTGCTGACGCGCGCGGCGTCAACGCGCATATCGGGGAGCTTAAGCAAGCGCTGCGCGACGACGACTGCTATCTGCTTAATACGCCGCGCCGTCTTTCCGACTCAATTGCCGGCGCCCGAACCGACCTCGAAGGAGGCATAGGCGTATGGCTGAACGGACTGGAGCGCGACGTCGGCTCGGATCAGGCGGTAACTCTTAATAAGGGACAGCCGCTTACGTTTACTTTCGACCGGACTTACGCCGGAAGAATAAGACTGCTTTTCGATAACGATATCGCCAGAAGCTATTGCGGCGGATACGTTATGAAAATGTTTCCGCAGCGCTGTAATGTGCCGCTCGGCGCAGAGCGCGCGGCTTTTTCGCCTTCGCTCGTAAAAAGCTATACTTTGGAGGTGCTTACAGGGAACGGGTGGCGGAGTATTTTCAGCGAAAACGACAACTGGCTGCGGCTTAAGTATGTCGACGTCGGCTATGAAATTTCGGGCATTCGCTTTACGGGTACTAAAACGTACGGCGCCGATAAGATAAGACTGCTGTCCGTCGATATTACTGAAAAGCCGGTCGCAATCGGCGAGCCGCGAGAGGGGTAACGGCAGCGGAGATTCAGCATAACACGGCTAATCGATTGTTTGCACGGCCTTTTAAAGCAATGGTTACAGCCTTAAGGCAAGCGGTTATGCGGACAGACTTGCCGACGCGGAGACGGCCGCGCAATATTTTAAAGAAACCGAAAGTCTGGCGGACATGTACGCGCGCGCCGCGTGGGTGCAGACA
>CASFJH010000077.1 GCA_949294845.1 uncultured Bacillota bacterium
CGGCAAAGCGGCTTACGCCTGCTCTATAAACACGGACATCATGACCGCCTCCATCGAAGCGCTTATAGGCGCCATAAACAAGCTGTATTACAGAAAATAACCGGCCGCGCCGGCTGTACCGCCGGTCTTAACCGCGCATTACGTGCCAGTTGCGCCCTGCTCGCGAATGAGTTGTTTTGCCAGTCTGATTTTGCTCTTATCCGCGCGTTACGCGCCAGTCGCGCTTGTCCTGCCGCAAAGCCGCCGCGCATTTTTACCGTTTACCGCATTTTCAACTTTTATAAAAAATGAATACGAGCGCGTTATCCGCGTTCGTATTCATTTTATCTCGGCTTTACAGAATACCCTCGAGGAATATTTTCAGCCCTATGAGAATAAGCACGACGCCGCCTATTATGTACGCTTTATTCTGCAACCGTCCGCCTATCTTTTTGCCTATGTAGACCGAGACGCACGAAATAACGAAAGTTACCGCCGCAATGACCGCCATAGAGACGAGCGCCTGAGCGGTTTCCAGCGAAACGAGCACCACTCCCACGGCAAGAGCGTCGATGCTTGTGGCAAGCGCCTGTACGGCGAGCGTGCCCAGCCCCAGCCTTCTGCACACGATCTCCTGCTCCTTGCGTCGTATACCCTCAATAAGCGTCTTTACTCCGAGAACGGTAAGTATCGCCAGCGCAAGATACGGCGTTATTGCCGACAGCGTATCGGTAAAAATCGAACCGGCCAGATATCCGATAAGCGGCATTACGCCCTGAAAAACGCCGTAAAACGCCGCTATCAGAAGCGTTTTGCCTAAGCGTATATCCGGCTCGCTCATGCCGTTGGTCATGGAAACGGCGGCAGCGTCCATACTGAGTCCCAAGCCGAGAAAAACGGCGTTAAGTATCGCGCCCAACATTTCAAACAAAACTCCGACAAAAAAAACAAAAGGCGTGACTTAAAACGGAAAACGCTCAACGCGCACGTTATAAGTCTCGCCTTTTCAGGTCAAACCCGGATCGCTCCATTATGTGGATCTGACCGCCGTATCTTAATAAACACGGCTGACTACTCCCTTAAACCGATAATATTTTACCACGGTTCGGCCTGTCAGTCAATAATTTTACCCGTATTTTTCAGCTATAGAACTCAAATTCGCCCGAACAGTCGCATATTCCCATGCCCGAGGCGCAATCGGCGCAGTAATCGCAGCCGCATACGGGACAATGGACGGCGTTTTCAAAGCTTATCTCTTTTCCGCACATACAGCATTTCATAACGCTATTATGCGCGCGCGGCGGAAAAATTATTCGCGGCTGTATTCGTCTTTTTTGCGGCGTTTTGCCACGCGCAGCAGCAAGACGTTGACGTCCGCCGGAGTCACGCCGCGCACCCGTGCGGCCTGCCCCACGCTGAGCGGCTTCACTTTGTCCAGCTTTTCGCGCGCTTCCAGCCTCAGCCCTTCCACAGCGCGGTAGTCTGTATCGGGCGACAGCTCGAACTCCTCCAGCCTGCCGGCATCCCGATCAGTCTTTTCCGCGCGCTTTAGATACCCTTCGTAACGCGATTCGTTAACTGCACGCGATACCGCTGCCGGCGAAAGTCCCGAAAAGTACCCTGAGGCGCACAGCGCCTTTGCGTCCACTCCGCGCTTTACCAGCGCGTCAACGGTAACGGCGTTTTCCGGCTTTGTCCCCAAAAGCTCGGCGGCTTTGTCGGAAGACACCTGCCGCTTCAGTTCTTCCGCGGCGGTTTTATCCTCTCTCAGCGCTTTTTTATACAGGCGGTAGCGTCTGTCGTCCGCCAGCCCGACCGCTCTGCCCTTTTCGGTAAGCCTTATATCCGCGTTGTCCTGCCTGAGGCTGAGCCTCGACTCCGCCCTCGACGTCATCATGCGGTACGGTTCGTCGGTGCCTGTAGTGACAAGGTCGTCGATCATCACGCCTATATAAGCTTCGCTGCGCTTAAGTATAAGCGGCGGCATACCGCGCAGCGCAAGCGAGGCGTTAATGCCCGCCATAAGTCCCTGAGCGGCAGCCTCCTCGTAGCCGCTCGTGCCGTTTATCTGTCCGGCGAAGTAAAGTCCCGGTATGCGTTTATGCTCAAGCGACGGGGAAAGCTCGACAGGATCAATGCAGTCGTATTCGATAGCGTATGCGTCGCGCATTATTCTCACGTTTTCAAATCCGGCTATCGAACGGTACATTTCGAGCTGAACGTCGGCAGGAAGAGACGTGGACAGTCCCTGAACGTACATTTCCTTTGTCCCCTGTCCCTCGGGTTCAAGAAAAAACTGATGCCGCTCTTTGTCGGCAAAGCGCACTATCTTGTCCTCTATCGACGGACAGTATCTGGCGCCCACTCCGTGTATGAGCCCCGAATATTTAGGCGCGCGATGCAGGTTTTTGCGTATTATCTCGTGGGTGCGCTCGTTAGTCCAGCCCAGCCAGCATACCGAAGCGTCAGCCGCGACCTTTTTGCTCAGAGCCGAAAACGAATAAATATCCGTCTCGCCGCGCTGTACCTCCAGCTTGGAGAAATCCACGCTGTCACGGTGGATGCGCGCAGGCGTACCCGTTTTGAACCGTCTGAGCGGTATTCCCAGCTTTTCGAT